>JAFAWC010000235.1 GCA_019242135.1 Mycobacteriaceae bacterium
GCCGGACTCCCCTGACGCCGACGAGAAGGACACCGTGAGCGACTCTTATTACGAACTGGCCGACGGCACAGACCCATTGGGCGAACGGTTCACTGCCACCGATCTGGTGCGCAGCACGTGGTCCTCGGCGATTCAACACGCCGCGCCCGTGTCCGCGCTGTTGGTGCGCGCGCTGCAGCGGTGCGACCATCGTCCCGACACCCGGTTGAGCCGGGTGGTCGTCGACCTGTTGGGGCCCGTGCCTGCCGAAGGCGACTTCTGGGTTCGCGCCGAGATCACGCGATCAGGCAACCAAATCGAATTGGTCAGCGCACAGATGCTCGGCCCCGGCCCGGACGGCCAACCCCGGCAGGTCGCCACGGCCAGCGGCTGGCGGTTCCAGCAGACGGACACCCGCGATGTGGTGCGTGCGTCGGCACCCCCGCTGCGGCCGGTGGCCGAAGGGCACAGCCGCAATCTGGCTGAGAAGTTCGAGCGCAACTATGTGCACAGCCTCGAGTGGATCTGGCTCACAACACCGTTGAACGACGGCCCGGGCGAGTCGTGGATCAGACCGACCGTGGATCTGGTCAAGGGCGAGACCATGACCCCGCTGGAACGGTTGTTCGCGGTGGCCGACGACGCCAACGGCGTAGGCACCAAAATCGACATCACCAAGTGGACGTTCTTGAACACCGATCTGGTGGTGCACGTCTTCCGGATCCCCGACGGCGAGTGGACCGGCATCCGCGCCGAGACGAGCTACGGGCCCGACGGGGTGGGTACAACGGTGGGCACGCTGTTCGACGAGCGCGGAGCGGTTGGCAGCATTCAGCAGTCTGTACTTGTCCGTCGCCGCCCGCAGCGCTGAGCGACTACCGCAGGTGCGCGGGCAGCCGCTTGATTCCGTGGACAAAGCTGCTGTACAGCAGATCCGGTTCGCCGAACTCGACATGTCGTAGCCGAGTCAGCAACTCGCGGAAGAGGTTTCGCAACTCCGCCCTTGCCAGCTGATTGCCGAGGCAGAAGTGCGGACCGCCACCGCCGAAGCCCAGATGCGGATTCGGTGACCGGCCAAGGTCGAACGTGCCCGGCTCATCGAACACGCTCTCGTCCCGGTTGGCCGAACAGTAAAAGAGGCCGACCTTGTCGCCGGCGTTGATCTGCTGACCGGCGACCTCGACATCGGCGGTCGCGACACGGGCGAACTGCATGACGGGCGACGCCCACCGAACGAACTCCTCGACGGCCGAACCGATCCGGCCCTCGAAATCCTCCATCAGCCAGTCACGCTGGGCGGGGTGGCTGGCCAGGGCGAGCATCGCGTGCGACGTGGTTTGTTTCGTGGTGTCGTTTCCCGCCGACGACAACAGGATCAGGAACGCACCGACTTCCTCGTCGGTCAATCGGTGACCATCGACTTCCGCGTGCACGATGCTGGTCATCAGGTCGTCTCCGGGGCTGCGGCGCCGGTACTTGGCCAGCTCGATTCCGGTGTTGCTCAGCAGCATCATCTCGTTGATGGTGTTCTGCGCCCGCTCCTCCAGCGTGCTGTATTCGTCATCGCTCATGCTGAAGAGCTTCTCGGCGGCCTGCGCGACCGCTTCCCGGTCAGACGGCGGCACCCCAAGCATCTCGGTGATCGTCATCATCGGCAGGCGGGCCGAGCAGGCCGTGACGAAGTCGACGTCGCCGGCACCGACCAGCTCGTCGACGACGGCGGCCGCGTTGGCGCGAATCTGTTCCTCGATGCGGCGCACGTTGCGCGGAGTGAACGCCGAGCTGATCAACCGTCGGTACACGGTGTGCCGCGGTGGGTCCATCGTCAGGAAGAACGTGGCGATCTGCTGGATCTCCACCGGCATCGGGTCCAGCGCAACGCCTTGTGCGGAGGTGAACAACTCCGGGTGCAGGCTGGCGAAGACGATGTCGGCCCGCCGCGTCAGCGCCCAGAAGCCCTCCTCGTGCATTGGGAACAACGACGGCATCGGCGGGTGCCAACTGAACCCCTCGCCGGCGCGCAGCTGCGCGAAAGTGTGCTCGCGAACGGTGAAGGGCTGGCTCCAGAAGGCAGCTGACGTGATGTCGAAAGCGCTGTATTCGCGGGCCTGCGGCGAGCTGGCGACGGTCACTGTGCTCCCTTCGGACAGCGGGCTTTCAAGCGTGACAGTTCACCGATATTTTGTAAAGGTCGCCGTTAGCGCCGGTGACGGGCGGCCAGTTCGGCGAACACTTCGTCGGTGTGCTGACCCAGATCCGGCGCGGTTGATCGCGGCGCCCACGGCGTCCCGTGGAAATCCGCAGGAGTGGCGACCATCGGCACACTCGACTCGGCGTCGGGTACGTAGACGATCCCGCCCGCCGCGTGGAACTGGTCGTCGGCCACCACCTCGGCGATCGTGTTGATCGGCGACCAGAAGAACTCCGGTTCTGCCGCGAAGACGTCCGCCCATTCGTCGAGCGTCTTGGTCGCGAAGATCTCGTCCAGCTCGGCGATCAGCTCTGCGGCGTGGGCGGCGCGGCCGCGTGCGTCCACAAAGCGCGGATCGGTTAGCCAGTCGGCACGCTCCACCACGCTGCACAGCGCGGGCCAATGCCGGCCGGCCTCGAGCCCGACGATCCAGAACCGCCGTCCGTCGCCGGCCGCGTAGTTGTTCATGCACGGATTGCCCATTGTTTCGCGTTGCCCGATCGCGATGGGCTGGCCGGTCAACAGGTAGGTGTTGATATCGAAACTGATCGTGTACGCGCCCTGCCGATACAGCGACGTCGTCACCAGCTGGCCTTTGCCGGTGCGTTCACGCGCGAGCAGCGCCGCGCACACCGCGCCGGCCAGGGTCATGCCCGCCCCGTGGTCGCCCATGCCGCCGCGCTGAAACGGCGGCGTGTCTCCCGGGCGGGTCAGTAGATGCGCAATACCGCCGCGGGACCAGAACGCGGCGACGTCGTAGGCGGCCCGGTCGGCGTCGGGTCCGGTCTCGCCGAATCCGGTGATCAGGCCGTAGACGAGTCTGGCGTTGCGCTGGGCCACGGCCGCGAAATCCAGTCCCGCGCGGAGCAACGCGCCCGGACGGATGTTCGTCAGGAAAACATCTGCGTCACTGACCAATTCGAGTGCACTCGTGCGGCCTTCGGCTGTGCTGAGATCAAGCACGACGCTGCGCTTGGATCGGTTGTCCATTTCGAACGGAGGATTCACGCCCAGGTCGCAGCCCAGCATCCGGCCGAACATCCGCGCCGGATCTCCGCTCGGCGGCTCGATCTTGATGACATCGGCGCCCCAATCGGCAAGGATCGCGCCCGCGGCTGGACCTGCGACCCATACCCCGAGCTCGACCACACGGATGCCTTCCACCGGTCCCGGCATGTGATATTTCTACCGCGGGGCCCAGCAACTACCATCTGGTTGGTCCAACACGTCACCGATGACGTGACACTTGCCGGATAATTTGTAAAGCTGTAGGGATGACACGATCAGCGCCGGTTCTGCGGGACGACGATCACCTCGGCGACGACACCTCCACTCGGCAGCGGCTCCTCGTCGCCACCGCCGAGGTGCTCAGTCGCAAAGGCATGACCAAGCTCAGCCTGTCGGAAGTGGCCGCCCAGGCCGGCGTCTCCCGCCCGACGCTCTACCGCTGGTTTGCCTCTAAGGAGGAACTGCTCGACGCGTTCGGTCTGTGGGAGCGCGAGATGTTCGACCGGGGAATTTCGAAGGCCACCGCGGGCCTGCGGGGCAAGGAGAAGCTCGACGCGGCGCTGCGGTTCATCGTCGACTACCAGTACTCCTACTCGGGATACCGGATGGCCGACATCGAGCCCGGTCACGTCATTGGGCAGTTGTCCCGGGTGATCCCGATCATGCGGGCGCGACTGCAGCGGCTGCTGACGGGTCCCAACGGTGCCGTGGCGGCCGCCACCGCGATCCGGGTCGCGGTGTCGCACTACCTCGTTCGCAGCGACGACGCCGACCAGTTCCTCGCGCAGCTGCGCCACGCGGTCGGCATCAAGCACCCGCCCGCCGACGTCGGATGAGCCTGGTCGCCGGGCGCGGTCCGCTCAGCAGGCATCCGGCGGGGTGGTTCTCCTCGCCACTGCCCGACGACGTGGTCTATGTCGAGCCGCACCCCCGCCGGGTTCAGGCGTTCCGCAACGGCCGGGCGGTGATCGACACCGAGCGGGCGCTGATGGTGCACCGCCGCAACGATCCGCTCAGCTATGCGTTTCCCGTCGGCGAGGTTGGCGACCTTCCCAACAGCCCCGAACCTCAGGCGCCCGGGTACGTGCACGTGCCGTGGGATGCCGTTGACACCTGGCTCGAGGAGGGCCGCCGGCTCGTCCACTATCCGCCCAACCCGTATCACCGCGTGGACTGCCGCCCCGCGCGACGGCGGTTGCGCGTCGTGGTCAACGGCACCGTCCTCGTCGACACCGACGACACGGTGATTGTCTTCGAGACCGCGCTCGAATCCCGGCTCTACGTCGACCCGTCGTTGGTCCGTACCGATCTGCTGCGCCCAACCGACACGACGAGCTACTGCAATTACAAGGGGGTGGCTCGTTATTGGGCCGCAGTCATGGGGGACACGATCATCGACGACGTGGCGTGGAGCTACCCGGATCCGCCCGCGGAGAGCCGTGCAATCACCAACCATCTCAGCTTCGACGCGACTCGCGCCGACGTCCTCGCCGAACTTCCGGTGTCCATCCGCTCCGATGAAGACGAGCCGACCAGTAAGTGAACCCCTGACGTCACCTTTGGCTGCCCGCGGCAGCCTACGACAGGATCGGCGGCATGGACGGTACCGATTTCTCGCTTCTGGACG
>JAFAWC010000391.1 GCA_019242135.1 Mycobacteriaceae bacterium
TCGCCGATGGCGACCTGGCCGTGACGTCGAAAGCCGCCGCGGCGCTGGGCAGCGGCGTGGACAGGTTGGCCGAGGCTGAGGCGATCGGGCTAGTCGAGCTGGGCGCCGGGCAGGCAGTCTTCCGGCACACCCTGGTGCGGTCGGCGATCTACTCGGCGGCCGAGCCCACGCGGCGCCGTGCGGCGCACCGGGCGGTCGCCGCGGCGCTTCCGAGCACGTCGGTCGAGCGCCGCGCGTGGCAGCTGAGCGAGGCCTGCCTGGGCCCCGACGACGATGTGGCCGAACTGCTGTCCGAGGCGGCGCTGGCGGCCGACGCGCGAGCAGCCCACGGTGTGGCGGCCGCGGCGATGGAGCGCAGCGCCGAACTCTCGTCCACCGATGCGCAGCGCGGTGAGCGGCTGTGCCGCGCGGGCGAGTCGGCGTGGGTCGGCGGTCAGGTCGACCGCGCCGACGCCTTGCTTCGGCGCGCCGCTGGGCTCGTTCGCGATCCCGCGACGTGCGGCGAAATCGACGGTCTGCGCGGCATCATCGCGCTGCGGACCGGGTCATTGAGCGATGCGCGTGAGTTGCTGCGCCGATCGGCCGAACGCGCAGAGCCCGTTGATGCCGACGCCGCTGTGCTGCGCCTCGCTGACCTTGTGGTCTCGTGTTTCTACCTGTGCGACACCGTTCAAGGCGGCGCGGCCGCAGCCGACATCGACCGTCTGATCCCCAGCTGCCGAACCGCCACGGCTGTGGTGCGCGGTCATATGGCGACCGGGTTCGCGATGGTGTTGGCCGGCAAGCCCGGCATCGACCGGATCCGCCTTGGGGTGCAGCGACTGACCGAGGATCCCGCACTGTCGGACGACGTTCGCCGACCGGGCTGGGTAGTCCTGGGCACATTGTTCCTCCGCGAATCCGGTGCCCCACGCGACGAGGTTCAGCGCTTGGTGGCCGAGCAACGCGCACGAGCAGCGCTGGGGACGTTGCCGAACCTGTTGTTCTATGGCGCGCGCGACGACGCGACCACCGACCGGTGGGCGGCGGCTGTGGACGGATACGACGAAAGCATCACGCTGGCCAGAGAAACCGGACAGAGCACCGACCTCGCGGTTTCCCTCGCCGGCTTGGCCTGGTTACAGGCGCGCATGGGCCGTTCCGCGGACTGCCGCGCCAACGCGGAAGAGGCATTGAGGCTGGCCGAGCGTCACGACATCGTGCTGGCCCGGGTCTGGGCGCAGTTCGCGCTCGGCGATCGCGGTTTCGCCCTCGGTGAGACTGAAACGGCGATCCGTAGCTATCAGGATTTGCAGAGCACGTTGGCCGACGTGCGCTTTCTCGACGTCGATGTCTCTCCCGGTCCGGAGCTCGCCGAGCTGCGGTGGCGCGCCGGCGACAGAGCAGCTGCCGTCGACATCGCCCGCGAGTATTTGTGCCGAGCCCGAGACAAAGCCCAGCCCTGGGCCCTGGCGCGCGCTTATCGCGTCGCCGCGTTGACCAGTCCGACGCCGGCCGAGCGCTCGGCGCTTTTCGAGCGTGCGCTCGAAGCGCACGCCGACACGCTTGACGTGTTCGAGGAGGCGCGCACACGGCTCGCGTTCGGCAGCGCGCTGCGCCGTGACCGCAGCAGGGTGGCCGCACGGCCACAGCTGCGACTGGCCCTGGACGCGTTCGAAAGGCTGGGCGCGCGGCCCTGGGCCGATCTGGCGGCCAGCGAAATGAACGCGACCGGTGAACAGGTCAGACGCGGTGCCAAGGGATATCTGGGACAACTGACGTCGCAGGAGGTTCGCATCGCCCGGATGCTCTCGCAAGGTAAGACGACGAAAGAGACTGCGGCAGCGCTGTTTTTGAGCCCCAAGACGGTGGAATACCACCTGCGCCACGTCTACCAGAAACTTGGTATCCGGTCGCGAAGTGAGCTGAGTCAAGCGCTGAACTAAACGCCAGTGGCGGTGACGCCTGCCGACGGGGTCACTGCCGATGTGGTGGCCGTGTTGTCCCGCGCGGAGTCGCTGGGCGACTTCGAGCCGGGATGCAGAGGTTACTCGTTTGTCACGCGGCGGCCGCGGCCCGGGCGGCCGCTGAGATCAACACGTTACGGTATGGGGACCGCCAGCCCGGCACCGATCCCGAATAGCCCCAAAAACTCAGCCGCTGAGACAATTTCATTCACCGCAACCCGCCGATGGGGTCCCAGGCCCCGGAAAGTTGTTACCGCACAGATGCCCGTACATCCGATGCCGGCGATTACTGTATAAGCATGGGGGAGCCGCAACCGGCGTGGACGACGGTTGTCCGACTCGCGTGGTTCTGTGTGCTGGCCGCGGCGATGGCGACTGCCCTGATGTTCCCGTTCGTCGGCACCGCCGGGCTGCTGTCCAACCGGGCGTCCGACGTCGTCGCGAACGGGTCCGCCCAGCTCCTCGAGGGCGACATCCCGCAGGTGTCGACGATGGTCGACACAGCCGGCAACCCCATCGCGTGGCTCTATAGCCAGCGCCGCTTCGAGGTGCCGAGCCAGCAGATCGCCGACACGATGAAGCTGGCGATCGTCTCCATCGAGGACAAGCGGTTCGCCGAACACAACGGCGTCGATTGGCCGGGCACCCTGACCGGGCTCACCGGCTACCTGTCCGGCAACATGGACGTTCGCGGCGGCTCGACGATCGAGCAGCAGTACGTGAAGAACTTCCAGTTGCTGGTCATCGCGCAGACCGACGACGACCGACGGGCGGCCGTCGAGATGTCGCCGGCGCGCAAGCTGCGCGAGATGCGCATCGCACTGACCATGGACAAGACCCTGTCCAAACCGGAGATCCTGACCCGCTACCTCAACCTGGTGTCGTTCGGCAACGGCGCCTTCGGAGTTCAGGACGCCGCCCAGACGTATTTCGGCATCGACGCGTCGCACCTGAACTGGCAGCAGGCCGCGCTCTTGGCCGGGATGGTCCAGTCGCCCACCGCGCTGGATCCCTACACCAACCCGCACGCGGCGCTGCAGCGGCGAAACGTTGTGTTGGACACCTTGATCGACAGTCTGCCCGGTGACGCCGAGGCGCTGCGCGCTGCGAAGTCCGAGCCGCTGGGCGTACTGCCCCGACCGAAGATGCTGCCGCAGGGTTGCATCGCCGCGGGCGACCGCGCGTTCTTCTGCGACTACGTCCTTCAGTATCTGGCGCAGGCCGGTATCAGCCGCGAGCAGGTGGCGCGCGGCGGTCTTCTGATCCGCACCACCCTCGATCCGAAGGTGCAGGCCTCGGTCAAGCAGGCGGTTGACAACGTCGCGAGCCCCACGCTGGACGGGGTCGCCAGCGTGATGAACGTGATCAGGCCGGGCCGAGACGCGCACCGGGTGATCGCCATGGCCAGCAACCGCACCTACGGTCTGGACAGCAACGCCGGCCAGACGGTCCAGCCGCAGCCGTTTTCTCTGGTCGGCGACGGTGCGGGATCAATATTCAAGATCTTCACCACCGCCGCGGCGCTGGATATGGGCATGGGCATCAACACGGTGTTGGACGTCCCGGGCAGCTTCCAGGCCAAAGGCCTGGGCAGCAGCGATACACCCGGCTGCCCCAAGGAATTCTGGTGCGTGCGCAACGCCGGCCGCTACAGCTCTTCGATGAACGTCACCGACGCGCTTGCCACCTCGCCAAACACGGCGTTCGCCAAGCTGATCCAACAGGTTGGGGTGACGCGTGCGGTGGACATGGCGGTCCGGCTGGGGCTGCGGTCATACGCGGTTCCCGGCACGGCGCGCGGCTACGATCCCGAAGGCAACGAAAGCCTCGCCGACTTCATCAAGGCGCACAACATGGGCTCGTTCACGCTCGGGCCGTTTCAGCTCAACGCGCTCGAATTGGCCAACGTGGGGGCCACACTGGCCTCCGGCGGCGTGTGGTGCCCGCCGAGTCCGATCGACAAGATCATCGACCGCCACGGCCGCGAGGTGCCGGTGACCGCTCAGGGGTGTGAACAGGCCGTGCCGGAGGGGTTGGCGAATACCCTCTCCAATGCCTTGAGCAAGGACGATCAGGGCGCAGGCACCGCGGCTGGCGCGGCCGCCTCAGTCCGGTGGACATTGCCGTTGTCGAGCAAGACGGGTACCACCGAGTCCCATCGGTCGTCGGGCTATGTCGGCTTCACCAACAACTACGCGGCCGCCAACTACATCTTCGCCGACTCCGCCACGCCGTCGGGCATCTGTTCATTCCCGTTGCGCCCGTGCGGCAGCGGCGACCTCTACGGTGGCAACGAACCGGCCCGCACCTGGTTCGAGGCGATCAGCCCGATCGCCAACGACTTTGGCGCCCTATACCTTCCGCCCACCGATCCGCGCTATGTCGACGGCGCACCGGGCGGACGGGTGCCAAATGTCTCCGGCCTCACGGTCGACGCGGCGCGACAGCGCCTGCGAGACGCCGGTTTCCAGGTCGCCGATCAGGCGACGCCGATCAATAGCTCAGCCCCGTACGGCGCCGTGGTGGCGACCACACCCAGTGGCTCAACCATCCCCGGGTCGATCATCACGATCAACATCAGCAACGGGATCGCGCCGCTGCCACCGCCACCGCCCAGGGTGGAGCGTGCGCCGAACCCAGCGCCCGATACCGGGGCCCCGGATCAGACGATCGCGCCCCCGCCGCCGGCGGATCAGACCGTCGACATTCCCGGGCTGCCGCCGATCAACGTGCCGGCGTTGGCGCCGCCGCCGCCGGCCGACCCCACCGGTTAGCGCTCCGAATCGCAAGGGGTTTGGGTCACAGCAAACCAACAGCCACCCGGTGGCGGTCGCCAAGCGCCTTGCAGACAGCCCGGTGAGCTGCGCTGATCGCCTTAAACGCGGTCGCCGAGCAGCCGCGGTGATCAACAAACCGGGCGGAATTGGTCAGGTCAAGCAGTTTGATGTCCGTTTGTGAGGTATATACAACAGCATGGGGAGTGCAGCAGTGGGCGAACGACCGAAGTTCGGGAGGACGACGAGATGTGTCGTCGCCGTGATGGCGGCCGCGGTCGTGGCTGTCGCCGTACCGGCGAACACGGCCTCGGCGGCCGCCTCGACGCCGACATCAGCGTTGACCGTCAGGGCGTTTTCGCCGGCGCCGGGCGAGGTGGTGGGCATCGGGGAGCCTCTGGTCATCACGTTCTCGCGTCCCGTCGCTGACCGCGCCGTCGCCGAACGGGCCCTTACGATTAACGCGCCCGAGCGGCCGAGCGGACAATTCGAATGGCTTGATGACGAAACGCTGCAGTTCAAGCCGACCGGGTTCTGGCCGGCGCACAGTGACATCACCGTCACGATGGACGGGTTCAAGACCGACGTCACCACCGGCGCGGGGGTCGTTGGTGTTGCAAGCATTTCGACGCACAGGTTCAAAGTCAGCATCGACGGGTCGCTTGCGCGTGACATGCCCGCCTCGATGGGCAAGCCCAGCCGTCCCACCCCGGTGGGCAGCTTCACGGTTCTCGACAGGAACCGAACCGTCGTGATGGATTCACGCACGATCGGGATTCCGCTCAGTTCGCCGGAGGGCTACCTCATCACCGCGTCCTACGCTGAGCGGATCACCAACAGCGGCGTGTATGTGCACTCCGCCCCCTGGTCGGTGGATTCGCAGGGCAACGCCAACGTGAGCCACGGTTGCATCAACCTCAGCCCCGACAACGCCGCCTGGTACTACAACACCGTCCACGTCGGCGATCCCGTCATCGTCGAGTCCTGACGGCTCGACCCCGAATTGGCGCGCGCGCCAGGTTGGAGACGAGTTTCAGGCCGCTTGATCGACGTCCAGTATCTTTGACAACGCTTGGCGCAGACCGGCGGCCGGGTCGGGGCCTGCGGAGTCGGCACGCCATCCGACGAAGTCGTCGGGGCGCACCAACACCGCGCCGTCGCGGGCCAGCCCGGTAATCGCAGCCCACCGGCCGTCGACGTCGACGATGTCGTCCTGCGCCCCGATGCGCGACACCGTGATCGGAACATTCAGCGCGCCTGATACTTTCGCCGCGGCCTGCTGCCATGCCGCACCTTCGGCACCGGTGATCAGCGTGAAGCGGGGACCGAGCAGATCGAGGGTCGAGATCTGTTGCCCGTTGCGGCGCACCCAGGTGTGCGGGACGCGGGTACCCGGTTGTGCGCGCAGCGAGTCAACGAGCTCGACACAATCTGGGTCGCTCGGCTCCGGGTCGTCGGTTATCACCGCCGCCGAGCGGTATCGGTAGCCGACAAGCAGATTGAACATCGACGCCTCCTCGTCGGCGGGCAGCGTCGGCGCGGTACCGTCCACCCGCAGCATGGCGAGCGTCGGTCCGGTCAATGACTGTCGGGCATTGAAACGCCCCACCGGGTGCCGTTCGCAGTGGTAGGTGTCCAGAAGTCGCGGTCCGGCCGCTCCGTGCCAGGTGGCGGCGATCTTCCAGGCCAAGTTGTGGGCGCTTTGGACGGCGGTGTTCGCGCCGCCGGCCTTCAGCGGCGGCATGGTGTGCGCCGAGTCACCGACGAGAAAGACTCTTCCGCAGCGGAATTGGTCGGCGACCTGCTCGTGCGGCTGCCACGGCGCGACCTCGAGGATCTGCACGTCGATCGGTTCGCCGACGGCTTTTTCGATAAGTTCCCGGGACCGCTGCGGCGTGAATTGAGCGGCTGATTCACCTTTTCCGGGCAGGTAGGTGGTGATGAACATGCCGAAGTCGGCGTCCGGGGCGATGAAGATCCCGTCCACCTCGGGGTTTTTCACCTGCACCGCGTCGCCGTCGCCCAGCTCGGGGACGAATGTGCGCCACGGCGCACGAAAGTAGATGAACACCACGAAGATCGGCAGCGCACCATGCCCGGAGGCCGAGACGCCGATCAGCCGGCGGGTGCTGCCGTGCACACCGTCGGCGCCGACGAGGTAATCCGCGCGCACGGGCTGGCTCTGGCCGGAAACCACGTCGCGCAGCACGGCGGTCACCCCCGACCCGTCTTGTTCGAAGGAGGCCAGCTCCGTTCCGTAGCGCACCTCGTTGCCCATCCCGCGGGTGTAGTCCAGCAGGATCGGCTCCAACCTGCTCTGCGGGCAATACTGCGCGGACGGTTCGGGAGTCAGCTCGTCGAAGCCGGCGAAGATGGCTTCGATGTCGATCGCCTGCCGCCGTTCGGCACTGTTGAGGGTGGGTTTGAGGATCATGTCCGAGACCCCCTCGGCGACCGCGTGAACCTCATCGCCCAGTCCCAGACCGCGCAAAATCTCCAGGCTGCGGAAACTCAGGTTGCGGGCCTTCGGGTACAGGAACACCTCGCGGCGCTTCTCGATGAGCAATGACGAGATTCCGTGCTGCGCGAGCACCGCGGAGGTGGTCAGGCCCCCGGCCCCCGCTCCGACGATGAGCACAGGTACATGCGAGACGGCCATCTTACGCTCCTTATCGCTACTTAGACGGAACGATAGCGTTCCGCCTCAATTGTTAATCCGAACCCCACCCTTCCGCAAGGCGGTCAGTTCTCCGACGCGTCGGCCGAGGCCAGCGGCAGGATCACGTCTTC
>JAFAWC010000465.1 GCA_019242135.1 Mycobacteriaceae bacterium
CCGCAAGCCCCTGCCGCGCGGCGTCGAGTCGTCGGGGTAGAGGACCCGCGTGAGCGACTCGGCCGCGACCTTCTCGTGGACGGCGTCGAAGAAGTCGCCGCGGCTGAACTCCAGGAAATTGAAGTCCTGGTGTGGGGCGGCGCCCCAGAGCCGTAGCGTGTTGATGGTCCGGCCGCCGTAGCCCACGACCGGCCGGTCGTGGGGTGTGCCGACGAGGGTCGTCGGAACGTTCCGGACCACTTCGAGCCTCCCTTCCTTCAACTGGAAGGCGCAGCTCAACCCGACGTCCACGGCCTCCCGCGGGCGGCTGACCTCCCAGGGGTCGGGGCGGCGGAGCCAGTGGTCGGGGTGCTCGAGCTGCCGGCCGCCGGCGATCTCCTGGCGGAAGATCCCGTACTCGTACCGCAGGCCGTAACCGATCGCCGGGAGCTGGAGGGTCGCCATCGAGTCGAGGAAGCAGGCGGCGAGCCGGCCGAGGCCGCCATTGCCCAGGCCGGCGTCGGGCTCCGTCTCGACGAGCTGCGCCCAGTCGAGCTTCTCGCGCTCGATCGCCTCCCTTACCGCCGGCTCGACCCGAAGGTTGAGGATATTGTTGGCCAGCGTCCGGCCGATCAGGAACTCCATCGACAGGTAGTAAACCTGCTTGGGGTTAGTCCGATCATAGGTCGCGTCGGTCGTGAGCCAGCGCTGCGAGAGCGCGTCGCGGAGTGCCCCGGCCACGGCCTCGAAGCGCTGGCGCGGGTCGGCCTGCTCCGGCCGGACGACGTGGTCGAAGACCAAATGCCGCTCGTAGGAGGCTCCCGGCGTCCCCGAGAAGGCGACCGGTCCGCATTCGCACGGCTCGAGGTGTTCTCGGACTGAAGGATGGTCGTGTTGTAGGGCCTTCGCCTTCTTGGCTTCCGCGACGGGGGTGCGACGTGTTGCCATGCGTTGAATTCCTTATAAGATCTCATCAGATCATCGATCGTGACCGAGGGCGATGGCACTTGCGCCGTTCCCTCAGAGGACGGCGTGTCGATCGTCGTTCCAGAGGAGGATGGCCGATTCGTCCACGGTGTGCTCGTAGCCGAGGACGCAGAGCGCCGCGGTGCTGAGCCAGAAGTGGCGTGCGTCCGCCGCCGGCAGGCTCAGCCAGCGCGCGGCCAGGACGCGGAAGAAGTGGCCATGGCCGAAGAGGATGACACGGCCGCGGACCGTTCTGAGGCGAGCCAGGACGCGGTCGGCCCGGGCGCCGACCGCCTCGACCGACTCACCCCCGGGACAGCCGTCGCGGAACAGGTACCACCCGGTGCGCTCCGCGCGGATTTCGGCGGTGGTCCGACCCTCGTACGCGCTATAGTCCCACTCCAGCAGGTCGGCCTCGGGTCGGGCTTGGACACCGAACCCGGCCAGCTCGCACGTCCTGCGAGCCCGCCCGAGGGGGCTGACAAAGACGTGTTCGAACGTCTCCCCCTTCAGCCGCTCGCCCAGGCTCCGGGCGTTGGCTTCTCCGCGCGTGGTCAGGGGGATATCGGTCCGGCCCGTGTGCCGGTGCGAGATCGTCCACGCCGTCTCGCCGTGCCGCGCCAGGTAGACTCGCGGGAGCGATTCGCTCATGGCTTGACCCTTGCGGCGGGTTGAGCGGCGGCCGGGTGGGTGGGAGCCTCGGCCTCGCGGCCCGGGGCCGACAGCAGCCGGTCGCCATGCGACACCACGGCCGGGGGCCGAGACGCATGGGACACCACCACGCCGGCCCCGGTCGCCTTGGCCAGCTCGTGGGCTACGCGAAAGGCTTCCGTGGCGTGCAGCGAGAAATCGGTCGGGACAAGTGGCTTCCGAATCGGGTTCATCACAGCGTCTCCGTTCGGCCAGGCTTGGATCGCGCGGACTTCGTCCCCGTCGGTTGCGCAACCAGTCGCATCAGGAGGGTCTTCCTACTGCCAGTCGTTGATCAACGTCCGAGCGTTCGTACCGACCGTCATCCGGGGACCCGGGGCGGTCACCGGTCCCCTGTCGCGGGCATCCGCTCCCAGTCGCGGATATAACACTCGATATGTTAATGATTGGTTATGTACTCTCGGTGCTCGATCAGGTTGGGTTACTGAGCTCGATGCGACTCCACTCGGCCGGGATCTTGACGGTCTAGAGATCCATGGAAACCACCCGTTCGTGCAATTAATTAAACATATTTTATAGCAGGCCATAGGCTAACCTATTGAAAG
>JAFAWC010000703.1 GCA_019242135.1 Mycobacteriaceae bacterium
GCCCGGCACCGCATCCAGCCACCTGCCGCCGGACAAGGCAGGTGCGCTGCGGCGGGCCGCGACGTAGCGTCGAGGACGTGACCACCTCCCCCGAAGCCCCGCACGACCTGCCCGAGACCTTGGGTGCCCTCCGCGAGTCCGGCCACGAGCACCGGACCGTCAAGGCGGAGGTACGGGCCAACCTCCTGGCCCGGCTCTCCGCCGGCGACGACCCGTTCCCCGGGATCGTCGGCTTCGACGACACCGTGCGCCCCGAGCTCGAGCGCGCCCTGCTCGCGGGCCACGACGTGGTCCTCCTCGGTGAGCGCGGGCAGGGCAAGACCCGGCTCATCCGTACGCTCGTGGGCCTGCTCGACGAGTGGACCCCCGTGCTCGCCGGCTCCGAGGTCAACGAGCACCCGTACGCCCCGGTGACTCCGTGGGGGCGCCGCGTCGTCGCCGAGCAGGGCGACCGTGCGCCAGTCGCGTGGAAGCACCGGTCCGAGCGGTACGGCGAGAAGCTCGCGACGCCCGACACGAGCGTGGCCGATCTGGTGGGTGACATCGACCCGATCAAGGTGGCGGAGGGCCGCAGCCTCGGCGACCCGGAGACGATCGCCTACGGGCTGATCCCCCGCGCACACCGCGGAATCGTCGCCGTCAATGAACTTCCCGACCTCGCCGAGCGCATCCAGGTGGCGATGTTGAACGTCATGGAGGAGCGCGACATCCAGGTCCGGGGTTACACATTGCGGCTCCCCCTCGACGTGCTGGTCGTGGCCAGCGCCAATCCGGAGGACTACACGAACCGCGGCCGCATCATCACACCGCTCAAGGACCGTTTTGGCGCCGAGATCCGCACGCACTACCCCTACCAGTTGGCCGCCGAAGTCGGCGTGATCAGCCAGGAGGCGCATTTGGCGGCCGAGGTTCCCGAGTACCTGCTGCAGATTCTCGCCCGGTTCGCCCGTTACCTGCGTGAGTCCCGCTCGATCGACCAGCGTTCGGGAGTGTCCGCACGGTTCGCCATCGCCGCCGCGGAAACCGTCGCGGCGTCCGCCCGGCACCGGGCCGCGGTGCTGGGTGAGCAGGACCCTGTCGCCAGGGTCGTCGATCTGGAGACGGTCATCGACGTGCTGCGCGGCAAGCTCGAGTTCGAGTCCGGGGAGGAAGGCCGCGAACAGGCGGTGCTCGAGCACCTACTGCGCCGGGCGACCGCCGACACCGCGCAGAAGCTGCTCGGCGGCATCGACGTCGGACCCATCGTCGCCGCGGTCGAGCACGGTTCCCCGGTCACCACCGGGGAGCGGGTGTCGGCTCGCGACGTGCTGGCCGCCCTGCCGGAAGTTCCCGCCGTGGCCACGATCCAGCGGCGCCTGCACGCCACGTCCGACGGACAGCGGGCAGCCGCGGTCGAATTGGCTCTCGAAGCGCTGTATCTGGCCAAGCGGATCGACAAGGTGACCGGAGACGGGGAGACGGTGTATGGCTAACCGCCGCCACGGACGATCGTCGCGATACTCGGCGTACACCGGGGGCCCCGATCCGCTCGCCCCGCCGGTGGACCTGCGCGATGCGCTCGAGCAGATCGGCCGCGACGTGATGGACGGCACCTCGCCGCGCCGGGCGCTCTCAGAATTGCTGCGGCGCGGCACCAAAGACATCCGCGGCGCCGACCGGTTGGCCGCCGAAGCGAATCGCCGACGCCGAGAGTTGCTGACGCGCAACAATCTTGACGGCACCCTGCAAGAGGTCAAAAGGTTGCTCGACGAGGCGGTGCTCGCCGAGCGCAAGACACTCGCGCGCGCACTCGACGACGACGCCCGATTCGCGGAGATGCAGCTGGAGTCGTTGCCACCCTCGCCGGCCAAGGCGGTTCAGGAGTTGGCCGACTACCAGTGGCGAAGCGCCGAGGCACGCCAAAAATATGAACAGATCAGGGATCTGCTCGGCCGCGAGATGCTCGATCAGCGGTTCGCCGGCATGAAGGAGGCGCTGGAGAACGCCACCGATGAGGACCGCCAGCGGGTCAACGACATGCTCGACGATCTCAACGAGCTGCTGGACAAGCACGCGAAAGGACAAGACACCCAGCAGGACTTCGATGACTTCATGGCCAAGCACGGCGAGTTCTTCCCCGAGAATCCGCGCAACGTCGAAGACCTGCTCGACTCGCTGGCGAAAAGGGCAGCCGCCGCGCAGCGCTTCCGCAACAGTCTCAGCGCTGAGCAGCGCGCCGAGCTGGACGCGTTGGCGCAGCAGGCTTTCGGCTCGCCGGCCCTGCAGCAGGCCTTGAACCGCCTCGACGCCCACCTACAGGCCGCCCGGCCGGGGGAGGATTGGACCGGTTCGTCGCGGTTCTCCGGTGACGACCCGCTCGGCATGGGCCAGGGAACCCAGGCCTTGGCCAACATCGCCGAACTCGAGCAGCTCGCCGAAGCGCTGTCGCAAAGCTACGCCGGCGCCACCATGGACGACGTCGACCTGGACATGCTGGCCCGCCAGCTCGGTGACGAGGCGGCCGTCGACGCGCAGACGCTGGCCGAACTGGAACGCGCGCTGCTGAACCAGGGCTTCCTCGACCGCGGCGCCGACGGCCAGTGGCGGCTGTCACCGAAGGCGATGCGGCAGTTGGGTCAAGCGGCGCTGCGCGACGTCACCGAGCAGTTGTCGGGTCGGCGCGGCGAGCGCGAGACCCAGCGCGCCGGCGCGGCCGGTGAGCTCACCGGCGCGACGCGACCCTGGCAGTTCGGGGCGACCGAGCCGTGGAACGTCACCCGCACGTTGACCAACGCCGTGCTCCGCGAGGCGGGCGCGGGAACCCCGGATCGGGGCGGATCGCCGCGGATTCGGGTCACGGTCGACGACGTCGAAGTGTCCGAGACCGAGACACGCACGCAGGCGGCGGTGGCCTTGCTGGTGGACACGTCGTTTTCGATGGTGATGGAGAATCGGTGGTTGCCGATGAAACGGACCGCGTTGGCACTCAATCACCTTGTCAGCACTCGGTTCCGGTCGGATGCGCTGCAGATCATCGCGTTCGGTCGCTATGCCCGCACGATGAGCGCCGCGGAGCTGACCGGGCTGGAGGGCGTCTACGAGCAGGGCACCAACCTGCACCATGCACTGGCCCTCGCGGGCCGGCATTTGCGGCGGCATCCGGGCGCGCAGCCGGTTGTCTTGGTGGTTACTGACGGTGAGCCGACAGCGCATCTCGAAGGTGGTTTCGGGGGTGGGGACGAACCGGTGCAGGTGTTCTTTGACTATCCACCGCACCCGCGCACGATCGCGCACACCGTGCGTGGCTTCGACGACATGGCCCGGCTCGGTGCGCAGGTAACGATTTTCCGGCTGGGCAACGATCCCGGTCTGGCGAGGTTCATCGACCAGGTGGCCCGCCGCGTGCATGGTCGTGTGGTGGTGCCCGATCTCGACGGTTTGGGCGCCGCGGTGGTCGGAGATTATCTGCGCTCCCGCCGGCACCCCTGAGGTCCGCTGGGCAACCGAACGAAAAACCGATCTTCCGACAGGAGTGACATGCAGGCCCCGACTCGCGATTGGCCCTCTCTCCCCGTAGCCGAGTGGACAGCCACACGCGACACCCTGCACATGTGGGCCC
>JAFAWC010000067.1 GCA_019242135.1 Mycobacteriaceae bacterium
AGAGCCCGGGCCAGACCCTGCCGGCGAAACCCCGGCCGGACAAACAGATCCTCCAGATAAATGCCCGGTCTGCCGTCCCAGGTGGAAAAGCTCAAAAACCACACCGCCGCCGCCGCGACGCGCCCTGCTACCTCGGCGAGCAGAGCATGGACCATCGGATCGGGCCCGAAAAGCGCTGCGCGCATCTGCGTCTGGGTCACCGTGCAATCGTGTTCGGCACGCTCGAACGTCGCCAGTTCATAGATCATCGCCGTGATCTCCGCCTCGTCGCCGGGCCGCGCGCATCGAATCAAGGTCGTCATGGCACCACCCCCAAAGCCGACAGAATCGTCCTGAACTTCGTTGTGGTCTCATCGATTTCGTCGCTCACATCGGAATCGGCGACGATCCCACCGCCCGAGTAGGCAAGGGCGTCCCGGCGGTCGGCGGACAGCACCGCGCAGCGGATCGACACCACCCAGCGGCCGTCGCCGTTGGCTTCGCAGTATCCGGTGGCGCCCGCGTAGAACCCACGGTCGCCCTCCAGCTCGGCGATCATCGCGGCGGCCGCCCCGGCGGGAACCCCGCCCACCGCCGGGGTCGGATGCAGCGCCAACGCGAGATCCAATGCGGTGGTGGATGGTTCACGCAGCCGCGCGCTGATCGGGGTGCTCAGGTGCCACAGCGCCGCGGTGCTGCGCAGTTGCGGGGTCGGCGCGATCTGCAGATCGACGCACAGCGGGTCGAGAGCCTTGCGCATCTCGTCAACGACCAGCGAATGTTCAAGGCGGTTCTTGGCCGACTCAACCAGTGCGGCGCCGTTGGCCCGATCTGTCGCCGGGTCGGAGCTGCGGGGCGCCGACCCGGCGAACGGGCGGCAGGTCACCTCTTCGCCGTGGCGGGCCACCAGCAGCTCCGGGCTGGCGCCGATCATCGCCCGCCCGGCGTAGCGCGGGCCCGCCGGGGACAGGTCGGCCAGATAGCTGTACGCCTGCGGGTCCGCGGCGGCCAGCCGGGACAGCACCGCCGCAATGTCGAAGGGGGACTCGGCCGATACCTGCAGGGCGCGCGCCAACACCACCTTGCGCAGGGGATGGTCGGGATCGCGCAGCACGGCCAGCGCCCGGCTGATGCGTTGACCGTGTTGACGCTCCGGCGGGACGCGCGCCGTGATGCGTGCGCTGGACGTCGGGTTGGCGGCCCGGTGCGGCAGCTGATCGCCGAACCGGTGTGACCGCGGAGCCATCAGCGCCGCCGGTTCGCGGACATCAAAAGGCAAAGCGCCCAAAACGATTGGCACAGCACCGGAGCCCAGTGCGGCGCGGGCCGCCGCCAGATCCGGGAAGGGCGTCTGCACGCCGTGCGCGCTCAGCGCGACGCCGGGCCCGCCGAGCAGGAACGACGGGAAGCCGGTCATCGGGCAAGCGGCAGCGGATAGCCGGTGATGCCCAGGCCGGTGATCTGGCGGATGCCGTGCTCGAAGCCGCACACCGCGATCGACGACGCCACCATCGCGAAGCGGGTGCCCTCATACAGCGGCTGCTCGATCCAGCGGGTCAATACCGCACGGGAGAAATGACCATGCCCGACCAGCAGCACATCCCGGTTTTGCATATGCTCCACCGCCGCTGCGATCGCACGGTCGGCGCGGTGGGCGACCTGCGCCACCGTTTCCCCCCCTGGACAACCATGGGTCCACACCAGCCAATCTGGCACGGCCTTGCGGATCTCCTCGGTCGTCGTGCCCTCGTAGTCCCCGTAGTCCCACTCGCTGACCAGCGGGTTCACCTCGTCCACGGTCAGCCCCGCCAGTTCCGCAGTGAGAAGCGCGCGCTTGCGGGGACTGCTAATCACATACGGGTTGTCCAGCCGCAGGTGGGTGAGCGTCTGGCCGGCGGCCGTGGCCTGTTCGCGACCCGCTTCGGTGAGGTCCAGTTCGGTGCGGCTGGTGTGCCGGCCGGACAGCGACCACTCGGTTTCACCGTGCCGGAGCAGGACCAGTCTGTGCTGTAGGAGCGCCACACCGACCGATTCTGCCGCACAACCACAGAACGGTCCGGATGCGTGCTTGGATAGCCCCGTGACCCGAGTATTGGCTGTAGCCAACCAGAAAGGTGGGGTCGCCAAGACCACGACGGTCGCGTCGTTGGGGGCGGCGATGCAGGAACAGGGCCGGCGGGTGCTGCTCGTCGATCTCGACCCGCAAGGGTGTTTGACGTTTTCCCTCGGCCACGACCCCGACAAGTTGCCGCTGTCGGTGCACGAGGTGCTGCTGGGAGAGGTGGAACCGTCGGCGGCGCTGGTGGAAACCAGCGAGGGGATGGCGCTGCTGCCCGCCAACATCGATCTCGCGGGCGTGGAGGCGATGCTGCTGATGCGCGCCGGCCGCGAGTACGCGCTCAAGCGGGCGCTGGCCAAGATCACCGCCGCCTCGGACTTCGACGCGGTGATCATCGACTGCCCGCCGTCGCTGGGTGTGCTGACCCTCAACGGGCTGACCGCCGCCGACGAGGTGATCGTTCCGCTGCAGTGCGAAACCCTCGCGCACCGCGGCGTCGGCCAGTTCTTGCGGACGATCACCGACGTGCAGCAGATCACCAACCCCGACCTCACGCTGCTGGGCGCGCTGCCCACGCTGTACGACTCGCGCACCACCCACACCCGCGACGTGCTGCTGGACGTGGCCGACCGCTACGACATGCCGGTGCTGGCGCCGCCGATTCCGCGCACGGTGCGCTTCGCCGAGGCCAGCGCGTCCGGGTCGTCGGTGCTTGCCGGCCGCAAGAACAAGGGATCGGTGGCGTATCGCGACCTCGCAGCGGCATTGCTGCGGCACTGGAAGACCGGCAAACCGCTGGCCAGCCTCGCCCCGGAGATTTAAGGCGCCTCGCCGAGCGCCACGACCGTGGCGCCGCGCTGTTCGACGACGGTGGTGCCGACCACCCCGGGCACGATCGGGCCGGTGACGTTGCCCCGGTCCACCGCGATCAGGCGCTCGAAGTCGCCGGTGTCGGGCGCGTACACCCCAATACCCCCGGTGACCGGCACCAGCAGTTTGTCGGCCATCATCTCGCCGGGCCCCAGCGGCACCGCACTGCCCGGCGCGATCGTGTAGCGAACCGCGAGGGTAGTGCCGTCGAGCACGGTCACGCTGTCGCCGGTCCAGACGGTGACCAGGTTGCCCGCGCGCGACACCGTGATCGTGGGTCCGGGATTGCGCGGCAGCAGGTTGCTCGAGACCTCTTGCCCGGTCTCGTCGTAGATAACCACCCGCGGCTGCGGTATCGGCAGGTACACCGCGGTGCGCAAATCGGACAGCGCCAGCACCTTGGCGCCGGCGTCAGCCTTCAGGCCCGGCTGCTGGACGTATTTCACCTCCGGCTCGACGTCTTCCTTGGACACCTTGAGCAGCGTCAGCCGGATGTCGGGCGCGTTCGGGCAGGCTTCCAGGACCGACGCGCCCGACGTGCTGGCCGCCGCGGACAGGAACTGGCACGGCGGATTGGCGGGCAGCGGCGGGTTGATCGGCGCGTCGATGTAGCCGTAGGCCAGCGTGCGCACCATGTCGGAGCGCCACATCTCGATGCGGGTGCGGCCGGCGGCCAGCACCGTGGTGCCGTCGGTGGAGAGCGTGACCTGCTTATCGGCGTACGCCGAGCGGGTGGGGCCGCGGTGTCCGGTGCGTGCCTCCACGGTGCTGACCTGCCCGCAACCACGGACGTCGGGATAAACCGCGACCGCAAGGTCGTACACCCACGTCACCCCGCACAGGTCGCGGTCCCGCAAAAAGCTCCAGCGCCCTTCTCCGGTCTTCGGGTCGCGGCCGACCATTTCGCTGCCGTCACCGGTTACCACCGTGCTGGCCGTGATCACCGGCATGTCGGTGCGCGGGCTCGGCGCCGTCCACAACTGCCGCAGATTCGCCGGCACGGCGCGCGCCGAGCTGATCGTCGGCGCGGGTGCGGCGGCCGGACGGCTCACCGTGGCCCGCGCGTCGCTGTCCCACCAGATCAGCGCCGCCGCCACCGCTACGACGACGACGATCGCCGCGGCGGCGAGGATGTCGGCCTTGGTGCGGCGCTCCGGTTTGACCAACGTGACCTTCGCGGGTGGCTAGCCGACGCTCGTGGCGGACGGGCGTGGGCGCCGGCGCCGGCGACGCCGGCCCGAGTGTTGCGGATCGTCGGCCTGCTGGGTGCTCTCGGTGGACGTCTGCAGGTGCCCGGTGACCGGCTTGCCGGCGCGGGTCCGGCGACGCGACCTGGTCGTGCTGCGCTCGGGCGAGCCGCGACGCTGCGCGGGCTGGCGGCGCTCGGACGACCGCGTCGGGCCCACCCGGCCGCTGGCGTCGTCGGGGATGTCGAGCTCGGCGTAAAGATGCGGTGAGCTGGAATACGTCTCGGCCGGGTCCGGACAGTCGAGCCGCAGCGCGGTGTCGATCGCCGTCCACCGGGCCAGCTCGTCCCAATCCACGAGCGTCACGGCGACACCCGCACGTCCTGCGCGGCCGGTGCGCCCGATGCGGTGCACGTAGACCTTGTCATCGTCGGGGCACTGGTAGTTGACGACGTGGGTGACGTCCTCGATGTCGATGCCCCGGGCGGCCACGTCGGTGGCGACCAGGACGTCGAGTTGGCCCTTGCGGAACGCCTTGAGCGCCTTCTCGCGGGCGACCTGACCGAGGTCGCCGTGCACCGCGCCGACGTTAAAGCCGCGCTCGGCCAGCTCGTCTGCCACCTTCTGCGCGGTGCGCTTGGTGCGGGTGAAGATCATCGTCGCGCCGCGGCCGCGGGCCTGCAGCACCCGGCACACCAGCTCGATCTTGTCCAGCGCGTGCGCGCGGTAGACGAACTGCTCGGTGGTGGCGTGCACTGCCGAGGAGTGCGGAGCCTCCGCCCGGATGTGGGTGGGCCGGTTCATGAACGTGCGGGCCAGCGTGATGATCGGGTCGGGCATCGTCGCCGAGAACAGCATCGCCTGCCGCTCGGCGGGGATCTGGCGCAGGATGCGCTCGATGTCGGGCAAAAATCCCAGGTCCAGCATCTCGTCGGCCTCGTCGAGCACCAGCACGGACAAACCGCCGAGCTGCAGATGCCCCTGCTGGGCGAGGTCGAGCAGTCGCCCGGGGGTGCCCACCACCACGTCGGCGCCGGCCTGCAGCGCTTCGATCTGCGGCTCATACGGACGGCCGCCGTAGATCGACACGACGCTCAGCGGGCGGTCGTCATCGGCCGTCAGGTACTTCGCCGCGCCGGCCAGGTCGCCGGACACCTGCAGGCACAGCTCGCGGGTCGGCACCACGACCAGCGCACGCGGCGCACCCGACAGCCCGACTCCGGAAGAAATGCGCTGCAGCAGCGGGGCCCCGAACGCGAGCGTCTTGCCCATGCCGGTGCGGGCCTGGCCGATCAAATCGTCACCGGCCAGCGCCAGTGGCAGGGTCAACTCTTGGATAGCAAAGGGATGTTCGATGCCGTTCTCGGCCAATGCGCGGACGATTTCGTCGCGGACGCCGAGTATGGCAAAGGTTGGTTTGAGGGCGGTCATATGGCCTTTCGTGTTGTTCCTCGTCGTGCCAGCGGGGCTGGTCATCGTTGTCGCCACGCGCGCACGAGTCCGAACAAACACGTCTTTGCCGGCGTCGCATCGACACCGAGTCGCACGGCCCTGCGCTTATCGGAAGGCGGGCCGACTGCGTGCACGCACATATACACCGGTGGCAGCTGACGCCGCCACCGGTAGCCATCATACCGGGTTAGGCTGTGGGCCATGAGTTCCCCGGGCCCGGATGTCGCGGCCGCTGCCGCGGCGGGTCCGGATGTCGCGCCCGCTGCCGCGGCGGCATCGCGGGTCGGTCCCGATCATCCCGGGGTCAACAAGCTGTTCGCGCTGCTGGCCTACGGCGAGGTGGCGGCGTTTTACCGGCTCACCGACGAGGCGCGGATGTCACCGAGCCTGCGTGGCCGGATCGCGATGGCCAGCATGGCGGCCGCGGAAATGCGCCACTACGAGATGCTTCGGGACGCGCTGGCCACCAGAGGCATCGACGTGGAGCGGGCGATGACCGGGTACGTCTCTGCGCTGGAGAACTACCACCGGCTGACCACGCCGAGCACGTGGCTGGAGGCGTTGGTCAAGACCTACATCGGCGACGCGCTGGCCGCCGACTTCTACCGCGAGATCGCCGACGCGCTGCCCGACGAGGTCGCCGACGTCGTGCGCGGCGTGTTGTCGGAGACCGGGCATTCGCAGTTCGTCGTCAGCGAGGTGCGCGCCGCGGTGGCCTCCAGCGGCAAACAGCGCAACCGGCTCACGCTGTGGGCGCGGCGACTCCTCGGTGAGGCCATCACACAGGCCCAATATGTGCTCGCCGACCACGACGAACTGACCGACCTGGTGGTGTCGGGCACCGGCGGGCTCGGCAAGATCGCGGGTTTCTTCGACCGGCTGCAGCGCACGCACGCCGAACGGATGGCCGAACTCGGTCTGGCCTAGGGAACGCTCGGCGGCGACGTCGCGTCCACTAGCCTGCTGTCGGGAGAACGAAGCGACGGAAAGGGACCTGAGCGTGGAGGTCAAAATCGGCATCTCGGAGAGCCCGCGCGAGTTGGTGCTCAACAGCTCGCAAACGCCCGAGGAGGTCGAGGAGCTGGTCCGCGCGGCGTTGGACGAAGGGGCGTCGGTCCTCGCGCTGACCGACGAGCGGGGTCGCAAGGTTTTGGTGCAGACCACCAAGATTGCCTACGTCGAGATCGGCGTGGCCGACGTGCGCAGGGTCGGGTTCGGCGGGTAATTCTTGGGTTTGTGGGCATGCGGGCGGGACTGGCGAGCCATCGGCATGAGCAATCACAACGGGGTCACCCCGGGGGACGGTTTAGAACACAGTCAGGACCGCGTCAGCGGCACGTGCGACAACCCGCCCCAGGCGAACTGCACCGTGCCCGCGACGGCGTCCTCCTTGGAGATCGGCCGGTCGGCGCCCAGCCAATAGCGCGCGCAGTCCACGCTGACGCCCACCAGGCCGACCGCGATCATCCGCGCGCGGTGCGCCTCCAGCCCCGAGTCGCGACTGATCAGGTCGAACACCGCGTCGGTGCACGACTCGGTGGCCACCCGGACCTGCGCGGCCACCTGGGGCTCGGTGACGTAGTCGTTTTCGAAGATCAGCCGGTACCCCTGGCTGTCGTGCTCGATGAAGTCGAAGAACGCCTGGACCGCCGAATGGAGCCGCTGGCGGTTGTCGGTGGTGGTGCGCAACGCCTGTCGCACCCCGGAGACCAGGTTGTCCACGTGGCGCTGAAGGACAGCCAGATACAGTTCGAGTTTACTTGAGAAGTGTTGGTAGAGAACGGGTTTGCTGACACCGGCGCGATCGGCGATCTCATCCATGCCTGCCGCGTGAAAGCCGCGGTCGACGAAAACCTCACTGGCAGCGGCAAGTAGCTGACCGCGCCGTTCGCCGCGGGGCAGTCGGTTGCCGCGCCGTGGACCCCCTGTGGAGGCGCCGACAGCCACGTCATCGCCGTTTTCGTATCCGCCGCCACGGTTGGCCGCGGCGTTGGCGAGATCGCTCATCGTTTCCCCAAATTTTTCTCTAAATGTTTCTCGGTCAGGCTACGTTTTCGAATGTCCGACACTACTACCGGCGGCGGCGGTGCGCCGGAAGTGCGGGCCGAACCGACTGTGCCATTCTGGGTTAGTGACCTTCCACCGGGGTTCCCGCGGCAGCATGCCGGTGCTGCGCAACGAGTGGCGGGAGCCGCTGCGCGCGCAGCGCGACCCCGTCGCCGAAGACTCCGGCCGGGTCAGGTCCAACCGCGACGGCAGGCAACGCTGGCGCAAGCGGACGTGGTTGGGCCGCTTCGTTTCCACATACGGTTGGCGTGCGTATGCGCTGCCGGTGCTCACCGCCGTGACGGTGGTGGCGATTTATCAGGTGGTCAGCGGTACCGGTGGTCACGAGCGGACCGCTCACCGAGGGCCCTTCGACGGTCCGCGGCAGACGATCGAGGCCGCGGTGGGCACGGCGATCATCGGCGCCCCACCGAAGGGGCTCACCCAGTTCGACGTCAACCTGCCGACGGGGGTGCTGCCCGACGGAGGCCCGTTCACCGAGGTCGGCGCCAAGACATGGCACATCGTTCCCGGCGTCGAGCCGCAGGTGGGACAGGGCACCACCAAGGTCTACAACTACACGGTCGAGGTGGAGGACGGCATCGACACCACGGCATACGGCGGTGACGAGGGCTTCGCACAGATGGTCAGCCAAACCCTGGCCAACCCCAAGAGTTGGACGCACAACCCGCAGTTTGCATTCCACAAGGTGGACGCTTCGGTGCCGGTCAACCCGGACTTCCGGGTGTCGCTGACCTCGCCGGTGACGCTGCGGGAGGGGTGCGGGTACGAAATTCCCGTCGAGACGTCCTGCTATAACCCGGCCTATGGGCCGCAGACCCAGCATCGGGTGTTCATCAACGAGGCTCGGTGGGTGCGCGGTGCGGTCCCGTTCCAGGGCGACGTCGGGTCATACCGGCAATATCTGATCAACCACGAGGTGGGGCACGCAATCGGGTATGCGCGGCACGAGCCGTGCGACGACAATGGCGGCCTGGCGCCCGTGATGATGCAGCAGACGTTCTCGACCGCGGACGACGACGCCGCCAGATTCGACCCCGACACGGTCAAACCCGACGGCAAGGTCTGCAAGGCCAACCCGTGGCCGTATCCGATCGCCTGAGATCGGGAAGGTCTGCGGGGCAATTGCCGTTACTTCTGGTGCCTATTGTGATGGTGTGGGTTTTGGCCGTGCGCAGTTTTCGGCCGCCGCTGACCGAGGAGAGACCGGGTGCCGACATCGTTGCCGCCGCTGGTGGAGCCAGCCGCCGAGCTGACCCGTGAAGAGGTCGCCCGCTACAGCCGTCATCTCATCATTCCGGACCTGGGTGTCGAGGGCCAAAAACGGCTGAAGAACGCCAAGGTGCTGGTCATCGGCGCCGGCGGGCTGGGGTCACCGGCGTTGCTGTATCTGGCCGCCGCAGGTGTGGGCACGATCGGCATCGTGGAATTCGACGTCGTCGACGAGTCCAATCTGCAGCGCCAGATCATCCACGGGCAGTCCGACATCGGACGGTCAAAGGCGCAGAGCGCGCGCGACTCGATACGCGAGATCAACCCGCTGGTCGAGGTGCGTCTGCACGAGCTGCGGCTGGAACCGGCCAACGCGGTGGACCTGTTTAGGTCCTACGACCTCATCCTCGACGGAACCGACAACTTCGCCACCCGCTACCTGGTCAACGATGCGGCGGTGCTGGCGGGCAAGCCGTACGTGTGGGGGTCGATCTACCGCTTCGAGGGCCAGGTATCGGTGTTCTGGGAGGACGCGCCCAACGGGCTGGGCCTCAACTACCGCGACCTGTATCCCGAGCCGCCGCCGCCCGGCATGGTGCCGTCGTGCGCTGAGGGCGGGGTGCTCGGCATTCTGTGCGCGTCGATCGCGTCGGTGATGGGCACCGAGGCGATCAAGCTGATCGCGGGAATCGGCGAGCCACTGCTCGGCCGGTTGATGGTGTACGACGCGCTCGAAATGACGTACCGGACAATCAAGATCCGCAAGGACCCCGAGACGCCGAAGATCACCGAGCTGATCGACTACGAGGACTTTTGCG
>JAFAWC010000075.1 GCA_019242135.1 Mycobacteriaceae bacterium
GGTTCCCACCATCAGCCCGCCGAGGAAAACCGCGAGCAACACCATCACGATCAGGCCGTACAGGCCGCTGCCAGGGCCGCCGGGGGCAACTTCGCCCAGCATCATGTTGGCCATGAGCATCCCTCCGCCGAGGCTGGCGAAGCTGTCGTAGGACGCGTTCGCCGCACCGTCGCCGCTGCCGGTGGCTGCCTGCCCGAACAACGCACTGCCCGGCACGCCGAATCGCGTTTCGGTGCCTTCGGTGGCTGCGCTGACCGAGTGGGCGACCGTCCCATGAGCGGACATCTCGGCCAGGACGATTGCGATCATCCCGATCGCGAACAGCACTCCGGCGGTCGCGAACAGCGCCCACCCCTGCTTCTTATCGCCGACCATCACGCCGAAAGTCCGCAACAGCGCCACGGGGATTAGCAGCATTGCCACGATTTCCACCACGTTGGTCAGCGGAGTCGGGTTTTCGAAAGGGTGTGCGCTATTCGCGTTGAACGCGCCGCCACCATCGCCGGACAGCAGTTTGATGGATTCCCACGAGGCGACCGGACCACCCGGCAGCGTCTGCGAGCCGCCGGTCGGGGTTGAGATACCAAGGCCGCCACTGAAATTCTCGATCACACCCAATGCCAACAGTACAAGCGTGAAGATAATGGCCAATGGGAGCAAGATGCGCACAACGCTGCGCACGAGATCGACCCAAAAGTTGCCCAAGTCGAGTGTCTGATACTGGGCGAGCCCGCGGATCAGAGCGACACCGACGCACATCCCAACGGCCGCGCTCACGAATGCTTGCACGCCGAGCCCGGCGGTGAGACCGACGTGGCCGAGAGTGGTTTCGCCGGCATAGTTCTGCCAACTGGTGTTGGTGGTGAATGAGACTGCGGTGTTGAACGCCAAAGCCGGCGTCATCCCTTTATGGCCCCATGGCTCAGGCAGATTCGTCTGCAGCAGCAGCAGCGCGTATAGCAATAGGACACTGATCGCCGAGAATGCTAGAAGTGAGGACGCGTACCGCGGCCATCGCTGTCGGTCGTCTGGTTGGGCGCCAATCAGCCGGTAAATGAGCGTCTCTGCGCGCCAATGCTGGGTGTCGTTAAAGACCCGTGCCATGTAATCGCCCAAGGGCACGTGCAAGATCGCCACCACAGCTATGACTGCCGCGATCTGCAGGTACGCCTCGGCACCCCAATGGTAGGGATCGTTGATGGATGTCACTCCTTTACGGTCAAAGCGATCGGTCCTCAACGTAAGTTCTGAAGAGCCGACCAGCAGGGCAGTAACGCAATCGCGATGAGAAACCGGGCTATCTTGACAGGATCTTGACAAGGGCGGTCAGCCCCGAGCGTCCAGCCGATGGCACAGCAGGGCAGCAGTCCCGCGTCATGGCCGTCGCGACGATAAGATCCCGTTAACGTTTGGCCCCGCACCCGTATGAATGCCGTTTAATTCTCGCCCATGACCCTCTCTAAGGCGTAGACCTCGACTTCATGCGAAGTGTCTTGGATGCCCGCGCATGACGAACTATCTGCAGCAGCTTGCGTCGGTCGTTGGACCCGCCACTGTGATGGTGGCCGTCCACTACTGGTACCGGCGCGGTCAACGGCCATCGTTCGCCCGGCGCGCCGCCGTCGACCGCGTCAACCCCGAGTCAAGATTTGCGATGGCGGCGTCAAGGAAGCGCTAGGGCACCTTCAGTCCCGTGCCCACTGGCGTATTCCGGAAAACTGTTGTCGCCGGCATGTGTGCCGGTGCCCCTGCGCGAAGGCCCACCGATGACCATCTCTGAAAGTATCCGCATAGTTCGGGTGTGCAGCTCCTTGACACCCGACGAGCAACAGTTGCCCACATCGACCCACAGCGACCAATCCGCGGTTGTCGCGCGATGCAACCGCTGGCGCAACGCGTTTCGGAATGCCGACGTTTGCTATCCGGCCACCCTGCTGTCACTGCCACTGGCAGCGAAGTGGTTGCGCGAGGAGCGTTGCGAGGTGGATGCACGGTCACCGCAGGGGATGTCGTTTGCAATGTCGGCGGGTGTTGCTCCGAAGCGGGTCTTCTTCCACTGCGCGGGGGCGACCGGCAGGACGATCCACGAAGTGATCGGTCTGGGTGTCGGACAGTTCGTTGTTGACTCTGAGAGAGCGGCAGCGATGCTCGGCGCATGCGCGGACCGGCCCGAGCGTGTTCTGGTCGACGTGACGTCTGGCGCACCTGATTCGCTGTTCAAGGCGGTGCTTGCCGAAGAGCGCCTGTCGATGACAGGTCTTTACAGCGAACTCGGTTACCCCGAAGCGACCGTGCCGCGAATGCTCGAACACTGCGCAGAGCTGCGCCGCAGGCATGGGATGCTGCTTACCCGCATCGGAATTGTGGCGCGTGGTGGCCACGCGCTGCCGGTAGAGTCGGCTGCCGAGGCGATCAGCGACGCCGTCAGCGAGGGATGTGCGCGGCTCAGGTTGCACCCGCCCTCGCTGACCGTCTTCCCGGACTGGATGGCTCTCACTCACGACATGTGATGATGTAAGGCGTGCCAGAACGTCTCGCCTTGGTGCTGGCGGGCGGCGGAGTCGCCGGAATCGCTTGGGAAACAGGCTTTTTGCTTGGTATGCAGGATGTGGAGCCGGCGGCCGCGGCTCGGTTGCTCGACGCCGATCTGCTGCTGGGCACCTCAGCCGGCTCAGCGGTCGCGGCGCAGATCTCAAGTGGCGTGCCACTGACAGAGTTGTTCGCCCGTCAACTCGCGCCGAACACCCATGAGATCAAGCCCCGCATCGAAATCGATGATCTGATCGAAATCTTCGGAATTGCAGCAGTCGATGAGGCCGTAGTTGAAGCGCCCGCAGACGACAAGGCCGCCGCCGACCAGATCATGACCGACAGACTGCGTGCGATCGGCCAGCACGCGGTAGCGGCGAGGACCATCAGCGAAGAGGCGCGTCGGTCAGTGATTGCTCACCGCCTGCCGTCCCACCGTTGGCCGACCCGACGGCTCGAAGTGACGGCGATCGACGTCGAGACAGGTGAACGGGTTCTGTTCGGCCGCGACAGCGGCGTGTCGCTGATTGACGCGGTGGCCGCCAGCTGTGCGGTGCCCGGCGTG
>JAFAWC010000110.1 GCA_019242135.1 Mycobacteriaceae bacterium
GGAGCTGCTGGAGAACAAGCTCAGCGCCAAGCCGTAGGGCTCTCAGGACGCCAGGTGCCACACCAGCGCCGCGGCGAGCGCACCGAGACCGTTCAGAGACCAGTGCAGCGCGATCGGGGCGAGCAGACTGCCGCTGCGCCGGCGCAGCCAGGTGAAGACGAACCCGGCCGCCGCAGTCGCGACCACCGCGAGCAGTACGCCGGCCGACTCACCGACCAAGCCTGCGCCGAACAGCCGGGTGAATCCGACGTTGCTGCTGGTCAGCCCCAGCGACGTGGCCACATGCCAGAGTCCGAACAAAAGCGAACCCGCTACCGCCACCCCCCGGAAACCCCACGCTCTGGTCAGCGCTCCGTGCAGCACCCCGCGGAACACCACCTCTTCGGGGATCACCGTCTGCAGCGGAATGATGACCATCGAAGCGACCAGCGCGCCGGAGACCGTCGCGTAGTGGTTGTTCATGAACATCGGCCGCGTCCACGGCAGCGACGCCCCGACCGCGATCACGGTGATCACCAGCACCACCGCGACCGCGGCGTAACCGGCACCGCTCCGCCAGTGTTCACGGCCCAGGCCCAGCTCCGTCCACCCGAGACCACGGGACCGAAGCAAGACAAGCAACCCGGCGGCGACCGCAGGAACGGTGGCGACGCTGGCCCACGGCGTGGTGAAGTGTGCGACGACGTTCGTGACCGCCAGCACGACGACAACCACCGCGATGTCGGCATAGACGCGGAAGTGGTGTAGCGCGGCCAGCTGCGACACGAACGGGTGCGGCTGAGCGGGTGCGCTGAGGACGGACATGGTTACGGACGAGCGTACCTGCGAGGCGGTCCCGACCAGGTCAGCAGTTTGGGTCCCAGGTCCAGTTCGCGATCTCCGGGGGATCATCACCGAACTCGCGGGTGTAACGGCGGGCCGCCAGCCGCGCATCGGCCATCTGCTGGCGCAGCGCCGCGGCGCGACTGCGCAGGGAGCCGACATGATCGATGACGTCCATGACGAGGTGGAAGCGGTCGAGATCGTTGAGCATCACCATGTCGAAGGGCGTCGTCGTGGTGCCCAGCTCCTTGAAGCCGCGGACGTGGATCGAGCCATGGTTGGTCCGCCGATAGGTCAGCCGGTGGATCAACCAGGCATAGCCGTGGTAGGCGAAGATGACGGGCTTGTCCTTGGTGAACAGACCGTCGAACTCCCGGTCGGACAGCCCGTGCGGGTGCTCCGACTCCGGTTGCAACCGCATCATGTCGACGACGTTGACCACGCGTACCTTCAGCTCGGGCAGCTCGCGGCGCAGGATGTCGGCGGCAGCCACCGTCTCCTGGGTCGGGATGTCGCCCGCGCAGGCCAGCACAACGTCTGGTTCACCCGCGGCAGTACTGGCCCACTGCCAAATGCCCAGCCCTCGGGTGCAATGCGCGACCGCCTCATCCATGGGCAGGTAGGCCAGCGCCGGCTGCTTGCCCGCGACCACCACGTTGACGTAGTCACGGCTACGAAGACAATGGTCGGCCGTCGACAACAGGGTGTTGGCGTCGGGCGGCAGGTACACCCGCACGACCTCGGGCCGCTTGTTCAAAACGTGGTCGATGAAGCCGGGATCCTGGTGCGACGCGCCATTGTGATCTTGGCGCCACACATGCGAGGTGAGCAGATAGTTCAGCGACGCGATCGGCCGGCGCCACGGCAGCTCACGGTTGCGGGTGAGCCACTTGATGTGCTGATTCACCATCGAGTCGACGATGTGGACGAAGGCTTCGTAGCAGTTGAACCAGCCGTGCCGCCCGGTCAGCAGGTAGCCCTCCAACCAGCCCTGGCACAGATGCTCGCTGAGCACCTCCATAACCCGGCCGTCTGGCGAGAGGTGATCGTCGCCGGGCCGGATCCCGGCCAGCCAGGTTCGGTCGGTCACCTCGAACACGGCGCTGAGCCGGTTCGACGCGGTCTCATCGGGACCCATCAGACGGAACCGGTCGGGGTTGCGGGCGATGACGTCGCGCAGAAACGCGCCAAGCACCCGGGTCGCCTCATGGGTGGTAACCGCGGGCGTGTCGACGGCGACCGCATAGTCGGTGAAGTCAGGCAGGTCGAGCTCGCGGAGCAGCAGACCGCCGTTGGCGTGCGGGTTGGCGCTCATCCGCCGGGAACCGGCGGGGCTGAGTGCGCGCAATTGGGGCCGGACGGCGCCGTCGGCGTCGAACAGCTCGTCGGGACGGTAGCTGGCCAGCCACTGCTCGAGCTGTGCCCGGTGCTGCGAATTGGTGCGGGTTTCGGCCAGCGGCACCTGATGCGACCGCCAGGTGCCTTCGACCTGCTGGCCGTCAACCTGCGCGGGCCCCGTCCACCCCTTCGGGGTGCGCAAAACGATCATCGGCCACAACGGCCTACCGGTCTCGCCGTCCAGGCGCGCCGCTCGCTGGATGGCGCCGATCTGGTCGAACGCCTCATCGAAGGCGACGGCCAGCTGCTGGTGGACGGTGGCCGGGTCGTCGCCGGCCACCGTTATCGGCCGGTACCCGTAGCCGTACATCAATGAGTCGAGCTCTTCCTGCGGGATCCGGGCAAGCACGGTCGGGTTGGCGATCTTGTAGCCGTTGAGGTGAAGCACCGGCAACACGGCGCCGTCGGTGACCGGGTTGAGAAATTTGTTGGAATGCCAGCCGGCCGCCAGCGGTCCGGTCTCGGCTTCGCCATCGCCGATGACACAGGCCACCACCAGGTCGGGGTTGTCGAACGCGGCGCCGTACGCATGCACCAGCACGTAGCCAAGCTCACCGCCCTCATGAATCGAGCCTGGTGTCTCCGCGGCGACATGGCTGGGGATGCCGCCCGGGAAAGAGAACTGGCGGAACAGTTTCCGTAGCCCGTCGGTGTTCTCACCGATCCCGGTGTAGACCTCGCTGTAGGTGCCTTCGAGATAGGCGTTGGCCACCAGCCCCGGGCCGCCGTGGCCGGGACCCGCGAGGTAGATGACATTGAGGTCGCGCGCCTTGATGATGCGGTTCAGGTGCGCATAAATCAGGTTCAGCCCGGGGGTGGTGCCCCAATGGCCGAGCAGCCGTGGCTTGACGTGGGCGGCCGACAGCGGCTCGGTCAGCAGCGGGTTATCGAGCAGGTAGATCTGTCCCACCGAGAGGTAGTTCGCCGCTCGCCAATAGGCGTTGATCAGATCGAGCTCGTCGGGGGAGAGGGGCTGGGCAGGTACGGTCACGACAACAGTCGTACCCGAGTCGGGTTACATTACGCTGACATTCGTGCCCGCAGATGATCTGCCGCTGCTCGGGGTGCGGGTACTGGACCTGGCGGCCGGGCACGGAGAGGCAGTCCCCCGTCGTTTCGCAGACCTCGGTGCCGACGTGCTCAAGATCGAACCACCGGGCGGCAGCGCCGGCCGCACACTGGCACCGAGGGTGGTGGGAACCGCCATCGGTTTCGCGCTGCGCAACGCCAACAAGCGCGCTGCGGTGCTGGACCCCGGCGACGATGACGACCGGAGAGCGTTTCTGGACCTC
>JAFAWC010000369.1 GCA_019242135.1 Mycobacteriaceae bacterium
ACCGCACGGTACGCGGAGTTGACGGTGTCCATGACCAGGTCCGCCCGGCGTCCCCCGCCCAGTTGTAGCGTGCCGGGCAGTCTCGAACCCGTTCGCGAGCCGCCAATTCCCAGAGCTCCATCGCGCTATCCCGGCACCCCGCGGAACAGATAGGAGCCGACGGTCGTCACCCTGTCACCGGCTCCCTCGTCGTGCATGACCACGCGTGCGGCGACCACCCCGTCCGGGCCGGAAACGGCGTCGCCCTCGACGCGGAACGGTCCGGACTTGCCGCGGGCCATGAACATCACATGGGCTGACACACCTTGCAGCTGATCGGATCCCGTGAGGTTCCTCGCCAGATCGAGTGCCGCGGTCTCCAAGATGACGAACTGCGGTCCGATGTGCAGCGCGGCGTCGGGGGAGGCCACCCCGTCCGTCAGTTCGGGAAGCGTCCAGTGTCCGTCGGTGCGGCGGCGGCCTCCGAACACCTGCCACAACGGCGGCAGGTGGGGTGAGTCGATCACCTCGATGGGGTCGACCTCCATCTTCTGCAGGCCTTCGGGCGGTGTGCCGATGCTGATGCCCTGGCCCTCGGTCAGCGCAAGGACCCGGCTCGGCTGATCGGCGTCGACGATCTTCGAACGGCTGTAACCCATTTGGCGGCCGCGCTTGAGCTCCTCGGAGACGATCTCGATGCGACGGACGTCGCGGCCGGCGTCCAGTATCTGGCAGGAATGGATGACGGGATTGGGCACGGCCTCGAGGTCGGACATGTGGCCGCCCTCCGGCGAGGAGATTCCCAGCACGGCGAACAGCAGCCCGCCCGTTGCGTTGCGCATGTCGCGGCGCAGCGTAACGGTGTTGTCCGTGGGACCGAGGTCCATCTGCGCGTAGGTACGACCGATGTAGCGGTAGCTCAGCAGCCCACCCCACCGCCGGCGCAGCTCGGCGGCGTAGGCCTCGGGCTGACCCGCTAGCTCGCGGATGTCGAGAGGCATTCCGTCGTCCCTTCTGTCATCGCGCAAACCAGGCCGTCGCGCACTCGACAACTATTCTCGTCGAGGACCAATCGCAACCGTTTTCAGCAGGGGGTAGTGCATGACCCAATCGCCGGCTCAGCCGACACCCACCCACCGCGTGTTCGACGAGCTGGGCTTCTACCTGCTGGCCGGAGCCGGCGGCGAGGGCCCTGCCACGTTGATGGCGGAGGCGCGCCGCGGCGAGGAGATGGGCTTTGGTACGGCGTTCATCTCGGAGCGATGGAACGTCAAGGAAGCGTCGTCGCTTGCCGGTGCGGCATGCGCGGTCACCAACCGCATGCAGATCGCCACCGCCGCAACGAATCACAACACCCGCCACCCGTTGATCACCGGGTCGTGGGCCACCACGATGCACCGGCTCTCGGGCGGGCGGTTCACGCTGGGCATCGGCCGCGGAGTGGCCGCGATGTACGCCGCGTTCGCCGTGCCGTCGGTAACGACGGCGCAGATGGAGGATTTCGCGCGGGTCATGCGCCGGCTGTGGCACGGTGAAGTGATCTTCAACCACGACGGGCCCATCGGTAAATACCCGGTGCTGTTCCTCGACCCGGAATTTGACGAGGACATCCGGCTGGCCATCGTGGCGTTTGGACCCAACACGCTCGCCCTCGGCGGCCGCCTGTTCGACGACGTCATCCTGCACACCTACTTCACCCCGGAAACGCTGCAGCGCTGCGTTGCGACGGTGAAGAACGCGGTCGAACGGGCCGGGCGCGATCCGGGCAACGTTAGGGTATGGTCGTGCCTCGCCACCGTCGGCGATCACCTGCCAGAGCAGCTACGGCTGAAGAAGACCGTCGCTCGCCTCGCCACCTACCTGCAGGGCTACGGAGACCTCCTGGTGAAGACCAACGGCTGGGATCCCGAGGTGCTGGGGCGATGTCGGGCGGATTCGGTCGTGACGTCCATCCCGGGTGGTATCGACCATAAGGCCACACCCGAACAGATCGAGCACATCGCCACGCTGATCCCCGACGTGTGGTTGGAGCCCTCCGCCACCGGATCGGCGCAACAGTGCGTCGACCGCATCCGCAAAGAATTCGATTACGGCGCAGACGCGGTGATCCTGCATGGCGCGACTCCTGACGAACTCATCCCCGTCGTCGACACGTACCGCGCAGCGACCCGCTAGATTTGCCGGAGCCGCGCACTGGAGGTATTCGGATGAGCGAACCGTATCGGACCGCCCGCGAAGTCGCTGAGCTCTACACATTGGCGGTCTGG
>JAFAWC010000121.1 GCA_019242135.1 Mycobacteriaceae bacterium
GGTGCGGACCCCCCTGCCGCTGCAGGCGCCGCGGACCCCTCAGGTGCTACGGGCGCCGCGGACCCTCCTGCGGCTGCAGGCGCCGCGGAGCCTTCGGGCACCGAGGGCGCTACGGGCGCCAAGGGCACTCCGAGTGGTGCCGGCGGCGCCTGAACAGCCTGGCCCACGCCCTGATCGTCAGCCGCCATGCCGTCGCCGTCTGCTCTTCGCGCGAGCGCTCATCGCTTTCGCACCTCCTGCACGCTCAGCCGATCACGTGCTCCCATCGAGGATATCGCTCAGACCTGGCGCAAGCTGATGACCGGCAGCGGCGCGACCGCGTCGCGCCCGCGCAGCTCGGCGAGCTCCAGCACCACCGCCGCGGTGGTGACGGCCGCGCCGGCATCGTCGAGCAGCCGGGCGGTCGCGGCGAGGGTGCCACCCGTGGCCAGGACGTCGTCGACGATCACGACATTGCGTCCCGCGAGCTCGAGGCCCTCGGCGGGCACCTCCAGGGTCGCGGACCCGTACTCGAGGGTGTAGGTCTCGCTGAGCACGGGCGGCGGCAGCTTCCCGCCCTTGCGCACCGCCAGGACGCCGGTACCGAGCCGGGTGGCCACCGCCCCGCCCAGCAGAAACCCCCGCGCGTCGATGCCGGCGATCAGCTCGGCTCCGGAGGCGATCTCGGCCAGCGCATCGGTCACCGCGGCCAGCCCGTCGGGGTCTGCCAGCAGTGGGGTGAGGTCCTTGAATTGGATGCCGGGCGATGGAAAGTCGGCAACCTCGCGGGTCAGCGAGGCGATCACATCGGTGATGTCGCGCGAGCTCATTGCTTCAGTACCCATCGGTCCATGTTCCAGCCCGCCCCCCACCGGGTCGGGTTGTTGCCCACCGCGTACGTCTTCTTCGACATGATGAGCGTGCGCTGCTGACGGTACAACGGCAGCGTGGGAATGTCGTTCCACAGCACGCCGGCGCCGTCGCTGAGCAGCTGCGCGACATCCTTGGGGTCGGTGGTGGCGGCGAGCTTGTCGATGATGCCGTCGACCTTCGGGTTGGAGTAGCCGGACAGGTTGTTGCCGTTACCGGTGTGCAGGTCATACGCGTCGATCGATGACGAGCCGCTGGAACCGCTGCCGGTCGCCCCGCCGGTACTGGCCAGCAGCACGTCGATCTGGTTGGACGTCAGCGTGCGCGGCCCGGTGGCCTCAGACGACACGTCCTGCACGGTGATGCCGGCGGCCGCGCACGCCTTCGTGATCGCGCCGACGACCGCGTTGAGTCGGGAGTTGGGGGCCTGGTAGCCGATCCGGACGGTCAGCGGTGTGTTGTTCAACGCGGCCCGCGCCGCGTTGGGGTTCGCCGCCACGAACTGATTGTTGGCGGCCGCGCTCTCCGCGGCACCGAACGCGTCGTCGTTGACGGCGTTGAGCCGGGCGTTCGCGATCCGCACACCCGCCTCGGCCGCGATCGTGTCCCGCGGCGTGCACAGCGCCACCGCCCGCCGCGCCGCGGGCGCCGCGAGAGCCCCCTGGCCGGAGAAAATGAGCTGCTGTATGCCTGCCGACGAGCTGTCGCTGCGTTGATAGCCGTCGGGCACCGTCAATCCGCCGACCAGTCCCGCCGCCATGTCCACGACGTCGACCGAGCCGTCCTTGAGCCGCTGCGCGACGTCGGCGCCGCGTGGCCACACGGTGATCTGTTTCGTGATCGGCTTGGTCGCCCACCACCGGTCGTTCACGACCAGCACAATCGAGCCGTCCGGACGCACGGAGTCGAGCTTGTAGGGGCCCGACGACGGGAACCAGCGCGGGTTGAAGCCGGGTTTGAGGTCCCAGATCGTGTTCCAGGCGTCGGCGATGCGTCCGACTGCTGGCGCGTCGTTGTTCTGCAGCGCGGTCGTCACGTCGATGCCGAGCAGATCGGCGAGCACATGCGACGGCATCATCGACGTGGCGGTGAACAGTTGCGAGTAGTCGGCGAACGGGCGGTCCGCGGCGAAAGTCACCCGCGCCTTTTTCTGTCCCGGCGTGCAGTCGATCGCGGTGATGTCGGTGTATCCCGCGTGGCTCGCCGCGTCGAAACCGGGCAGCCGCCCCGACTGGGCGGCCCACGCCAGAACCATGTCATCGCAGGTGATCGGCTTGCCGTCGGAATAGACGGCGTTGTCGGCGATGGTGTAGTCCAAAAGTAGCGGCTCGCGGCCGATCACCGATACCGTGCCGAAGTCGTGGTCGGCGACGACCTGGCCGTCGGGGCCGTGGTAGCCGAACCCAGTGAGGGTGCGCGCGAACGCCTGCGCCCCAGCCGAGGCGGCGCCGATGACGGTGTTGGCGTTGTAGGTGGTCAGTGAGCCGTCGA
>JAFAWC010000097.1 GCA_019242135.1 Mycobacteriaceae bacterium
GCCCGACGCGGCGATCGCGCGGCCGACCGCCACCTCATTGCGGTACGCCGACGCGGTGTCGATCAGCCGGTAGCCGCTCTCAAGCGCCGCGGTGACCGCGCGTTCGGTGTCCGCGTCGGACAGTTCCGCGACGCCGAGACCGAGCACCGGGATGACGTTGTCGTCATTGAGCGTGATGGTGGGCGCGGGCTTGGCCGGGCTCGACGATTCTGTCGGCGTCATCTCAACTTCCCGTGAAATTGAAGGTGCGTGGGTCAGGGCCCAGCCGCGTGCCGTTGTCCAGCGACGAGATCGACGTGACGTCGCCTTCGCTCAACTCGAAGTCGAACACGTCGAAGTTGCTCGCAATCCGCTCAGGGTTCACCGACTTGGGAATGACGATGTTACCGATCTGTAAATGCCATCGGATAATCACCTGCGCGGGTGTCCTGCCGGTGGCTTCGGCGATGCCGCTGATCGTCGGATGCTCCAGTAGCCGGCCTTGGCCCAGCGGGCTCCACGCCTCGGTGGCGATGCCCAGCTGCTTGTGCACTTCGCGCAGCTCAACCTGGGTGAGCAGCGGGTGCAGCTCGATCTGGTTGACCACCGGGACGATGCCGGTCGCGTCGATCAACGTGGTCAAGTGTTCGGGAGCGAAGTTCGACACCCCGATCGAGCGGATGCGCCCGAGGTCGCGCAACGCCGCGAACGCGCGCCACGTGTCGACGAACTCACCGATCGCGGGCACGGGCCAGTGAATGAGGTACAGGTCCAGATATGCCCCGCGCCCGTTGAGGCCGAGCCGCTTGGCGCTCTTCTCGAACGCCTTCATCGTGTTCTGGTAGCCCTGATCGGCGTTCCACAGCTTGGTGACCACGAAAATGTCGTCGCGCGGGATACCGCAGCGGGCGATCGCGCGGCCCACCTCGCGTTCGTTGTCGTAGCCCGACGCGGTGTCGATGTGCCGGTAACCGGTCTGAAGCGCGGCGGTGACGGCCTGTTCGGTGGCCTCCGGCGGTGTCTGCCAGACACCGAGACCCACGCTGGGAATGACGTTGCCGTCATTGAGCGTGATCGAAGGAGCTGTCATGACGACAAGTGTGCCAGCGCAACCGGCAAGGGATTACCGTGCACGGGTGTGAGCCAGCAATCAGATTCCCTGACCCGTGCGCGGATCGCCGCCGGTCTCGTCGCCAACCGGGTGGGAGCGGGCGTGATGCCCGCGATACCCGATGCGGCGAAGCGGCTCGTGACGCGGTCGGTGACGATCGACGGCAACACGCTGGACTCGACGTGTCAACTCCTGCTGGGTTCTCTGAAGGTATCCGGAGAACCAGGCCTGACGGCGCGTGACGACGTCGCGTACTCCAGGCAGCGGATCCGCCAGACTGCCCTGACCATCGATCGCAACCCCCTGCCGGTCGCGGCGGTCGCCGAGCTGGCGATTCCCGGGCCTGCCGGCGTCCTCCCGGCCCGGTACTACCGGCCCGAGACCGACGAGATCAGCCCGCTGCTGATGTACTTGCACGGCGGGGGCTGGGTCATCGGGGACCTGGACACCCACGACAACGTCTGCAGGTTGATCTGCCGAGAAGCCGGCATTCCCGTGCTGTCGGTGGCCTACCGCCTCGCGCCGGAACATCCCGCACCCGCCGGGCTCGACGACGCCTACGCGGCGTACCGCTGGGCGCTGGAGCACGGCGGCGATCTGGGCACCAGTGAAGGCGTCGTCGCGGTCGGCGGCGACAGCGCCGGCGGCAACCTGGCGGCTGTCGTGGCGCGACTGGCGCGCGACGACGGGGTACCGCCGGCGCTGCAGCTGCTGCTGTATCCGATCACCGATCTGCGGGGGGCGACACGATCCCGGGTCCTTTTCGGCAACGGATATTTCCTCACCGCGCACGACATGGATTGGTGCGCGCAGCTGTATCTGGGCGAATCGCAGCTCGGCGTCACCGATCCGCGGGTCTCGCCGCTGCTAGCCGACGATCTCGCCGGTCTGGCTCCGGCGATCGTCGTCACCGCCGGCTTCGACCCGCTGCGCGACGAAGGTGAGGCCTATGCCGAACGGATGCGCGACGCCGGCGTGACGGTCGATTTGCGCCGCATGTCGTCGCTGATCCACGCCTTCTGTAACTTCGCGCCGCTGGGGGGCGCGAGCTCGGAAAAGATGGCCGAAATCGCCTCGGCGCTGCGGGCACACCTGTGCTACGCAAGGTGAGCGTCGGGTAATTGGGTCGCCGGTAGTCTGACGGGGTGGCGAACAAAATCAAGCGCTATGACCTCAAGGCGGCCGACCGCCGGCGCAACATGCTGATCCAAGCGGGGCTCGTCGGTGTCGTCATCGTCTTCGCCGTGGCGGTGGTGCTGTTGGCCGTGAACCACAAGAAGCCGTCCACCTCCGGTCCGCCGGCCGGGGAGAAGCGCGCGATCAGCGTGGCGGTGCAGGACAAGCTGATCAAAGATGCCGCCGGAAAGCCGAAAGTGGTCCTGTCGATGTTCGAGGACTTTCTCTGCCCGCACTGCGGAAACTTCGAGCAGAAGATGGGCGCGACGGTCCAGCAGCTGATCGACACCGGCGCGGTGCAGGCCGACTATTACATGGTGGCGCTTCCCACGCTGGACAGGTCCCAGACCCAGTACTATTCGTCGCGCGCAGGCGCCGCCGCATACTGCGTCGCCGACGCCGACACGTCACCGGGCAAGGACGCCTTCCGTCGCTTCCACACGGCGCTGTATGCCCAGCAGCCCGGGGAAACCAGCACGAGCTTTCCGACAAATGCCCAGCTGATCGAAACCGCACGAGTGGCTGGGGTCGCCAGCCAGAGCCTTTCGGACTGCATCAACAACGGCAAGTACACGGCGATGGTGCAGGGCTTGGTGAAGGCGACCGGCATCAGCTACACGCCGACGATCCGCGTCAACGGCGACGAGTTTGCGTTTACCGACGCCACGACGCCGCAGGACCTGATCAACAAGATCACCCAGATCACCGGCCCGGTCCCCGGGCTGGCGGCACCGGCGGCGCCGGCCCCGTCGTCCGCCCCGGCCCCCGCCGCGCCGTGACCGTCGCCGCGCCCACTGGAGCACCGGCCACAGAGGAGCCGGCCCGGCACAGCGCAGGGCCCGCGGGCGTGAGCGTGCGCGCGCCCAGCGCGTGGTGGGTGCTGATCGCGGGCGTGGCGGGGCTGGCGGCGGCGCTGGCCCTGACCGTCGAGAAGATCTCCATGCTGAAAAACCCGTCGTACGTCCCGTCGTGCAGCATCAACCCGGTGCTGTCGTGCGGGTCGGTGATGGTCACGCCGCAGGCCTCGGTGTTCGGGTTGCCCAACCCCCTGATCGGAATCGTCGCGTTCAGCGCCATCGTGGTCACCGGAGTGCTCGCGGTCGGCCGCGTCGGGTTGCCGCGCTGGTACTGGCTGGGGCTGGCCGGCGGCACGTTGGCCGGCGTGGCGTTCGTGCACTGGCTGATCTTTCAGAGCATCTACCGGATCAACGCGCTCTGCCCGTACTGCATGGTCGTGTGGTCGGTGACGATCCCCCTGTTCGTCGTCGTGGCGGCCATTGCGCTGCAACCGCTTCGGCGGTTCGCGATCGTCCGGGTCGTCCATCAGTGGCGGTGGTCGCTGACCACGTTGTGGTTCGCCGCGGTGATTCTGCTGATCCTCGTGCACTTCTGGTATTACTGGTCGACGCTAGTGTCGTGATCCACAAGGTCCTGGTCGCCAACCGTGGCGAAATCGCGATCCGTGCCTTCCGCGCCGCATACGAGCTCGGCATCACCACCGTCGCGGTCTACCCGTACGAGGACCGCAATTCGGTGCACCGGCTCAAGGCCGACGAGTCGTATCAGATCGGCGAGAAGGGCCATCCGGTGCGCGCCTACCTGTCAGTCGATGAAATCGTCTCGACGGCAAGGCAATCCGGGGCGGACGCGATATATCCCGGGTACGGATTTTTGTCCGAGAATCCAGAACTCGCCGCCGCGTGCGCCCGCGCGGGCATCACGTTCATCGGCCCGAGTGAGCAGATCCTCGAACTCACCGGCAACAAGGCCCGTGCGATCGAGGCCGCGCGCGCCGCGGGTCTGCCGGTTCTGAACTCGTCTGCCCCGTCCACCTCCGTCGATGAACTGGTCGCGGCGGCGGCGGGCATCGACGCCGGCTCGACGGCCATGCAGTTCCCGTTGTTCGTCAAGGCGGTGTCCGGCGGGGGCGGGCGTGGGATGCGGCGGGTGACCGGTGCCGCGGCGCTGCCCGAGGCCATCGAGGTCGCCAGCCGTGAGGCGGAGTCGGCCTTCGGCGACCCCCGCGTGTATCTCGAACAGGCGGTGCTGCGCCCGCGCCACATCGAGGTTCAGATCCTCGCCGACACCCACGGCAACGTGATGCACTTGTTCGAACGCGACTGCAGCGTGCAGCGGCGCCACCAGAAGGTCATCGAACTGGCCCCCGCGCCGAATCTGCCCGGGCAGCTGCGCGAGCGCATCTGCGCCGACGCGGTCGCCTTCGCCCGCCACATCGGCTACGCGTATGCGGGCACCGTTGAGTTCCTGCTCGACCAGCGCGGCGACTACGTGTTCATCGAGATGAACCCGAGAATCCAGGTCGAGCACACGGTGACCGAGGAGATCACCGACGTCGATTTGGTCGCCAACCAGATGCGCATCGCCGACGGCGAAACGCTCGAAGAGCTTGGCCTGCGCCAGGAGTCGTTGCAGATCCGTGGCGCCGCGTTGCAGTGCCGGATCACCACCGAGGACCCGGCCAACGGGTTTCGTCCCGACACCGGCCGGATCACCGGTTACCGCTCCACCGGCGGCGCAGGCGTCCGGCTGGACGGCGCGACGAATCTGGGTGCCGAGATCGGCGCACACTTCGACTCAATGCTGGTCAAGCTCACATGCCGGGGGCGCGACTATTCGACCGCCGTGGCCCGGGCGCGTCGTGCCCTCGCGGAGTTCCGCATTCGCGGGGTGTCAACCAACATCCCGTTTCTGCTCGCAGTGGTGACCGACTCGGATTTCCGGGCCGGCCGAATCAACACTTCGTTCATCGACGAGCGGCCGTACCTGCTGACCGCGCGCACCCCCGCGGACCGGGGCACGAAGATCCTGAACTACCTGGCAGACATCACGGTGAACCAGCCGCACGGACCACGGCCGGCCACGGTGTATCCGCACGACAAGCTGCCGTCGGTGGACCTCGCCGAATCGCCGCCGCCGGGCTCGAAACAGCGGCTGATGCAGCTCGGCCCGGAGCGGTTCGCCCGGTGGTTGAAAGATTCTGCGCCGGTGGGGATTACCGAGACCACCTTCCGCGACGCCCATCAGTCGTTGCTGGCCACCCGATTGCGCACCAACGGCCTGCTGATGGTGGCGCCCTACATCGCCCGGATGACGCCGCAACTCCTGTCCATCGAGTGCTGGGGTGGCGCGACTTATGATGTGGCGCTGCGGTTCTTGAAGGAGGACCCGTGGGAGCGGCTGGCCGCGATCCGGGAAGCGGTGCCCAATATCTGTCTGCAGATGCTGCTACGTGGCCGCAACACCGTCGGGTACACGCCGTATCCGGAGTCCGTCACGCACGCGTTCGTCGAAGAGGCCACCGTTACCGGAGTCGACATCTACCGCATCTTCGATGCGCTCAACAACATCGAGTCGATGCGGCCGGCGATCGATGCCGTTCGCGAAACCGGCACTGCCATTGCCGAAGTCGCGATGAGCTACACCGGCGACATCTGTGACCCGGCCGAAAACCTCTACACGCTGGACTACTACCTCAAGCTCGCCGAGCAGATCGCGGAGTCGGGCGCACACATTCTCGCGATCAAGGACATGGCCGGACTGCTGCGGGCCCCCGCCGCGGAGTCGCTCGTCAGCGCCTTACGCAGCCGGTTCGATCTGCCCGTGCACGTCCATACCCACGACACCCCGGGGGGCCAGTTGGCGACCTACCTGGCCGCCATCGCGGCGGGCGCGAGCGCGGTCGACGGTGCCGCCGCTCCGCTTGCCGGCACCACCAGCCAGCCGGCGCTGTCGGCGATCGTCGCGGCGACCGCGCACACCGAGTGCGACTCGGGTATCTCGCTGGCGGCGGTGTGCGAGCTCGAGCCGTACTGGGAGGCGCTGCGAAAGGTGTACGCGCCATTCGAGTCCGGGCTACCCGGGCCGACCGGGCGGGTGTACAGCCACGAGATCCCGGGCGGTCAGCTGTCGAACCTTCGGCAGCAGGCGATCGCGCTGGGTCTCGGTGACCGGTTCGAGCAGATCGAAACCAGTTACGCTGCGGCCGACCGAATCCTGGGCCGTCTGGTCAAGGTGACGCCGTCATCGAAGGTGGTCGGGGATTTGGCGTTGGCGTTGGTGGGCGCGGGCGTCAGCGCAGACGAATTCGCCGCCGACCCAGCACGTTTCGACATCCCCGAGTCGGTCATCGGATTCCTGCGCGGCGAGCTTGGCGAGCCGCCCGGCGGGTGGCCGGAACCGCTGCGCACCAAGGCGCTCGCCGGCCGAGCGCCGGCCAAAGCCCAACAGGAACTGAGCGCCGACGACGAGGCGGC
>JAFAWC010000679.1 GCA_019242135.1 Mycobacteriaceae bacterium
GAGGCGCAGAAGCAGCAGTGGCTGCCGCAGCTGACCAGCGGGCGGGCGCTGGCGGCGTTCGGATTGACCGAAGCCGGCGGTGGAACAGATGCGGGCGCGACGAAGACCACCGCACGCGTCGATGACGGGCACTGGGTCATCAACGGCAGCAAGCAGTTCATCACGAACTCGGGCACCGACATCACCAAGCTCGTCACGGTGACCGCCGTGACCGCCAATGTCGGGGAAGCAAAAGAGATTTCATCGATCCTGGTGACGGTGCCGACGCCGGGGTTCACTGCAGAGCCACCATATAACAAGGTCGGCTGGAACGCGTCGGACACCCACGCACTGAGTTTCGACGATGTCCGCGTGCCGCAGGAAAACCTGCTCGGCGAACGTGGCCGGGGCTACGCGAACTTCCTGCGGATCCTTGATGAGGGACGGATCGCGATCGCGGCGTTGGCGGTTGGCGCCGCACAAGGCTGCACCGACGAGTCGGTGACCTACGCGAAGCAGCGCGAGGCCTTCGGCCAGCCGATCGGCCGCAACCAGGCGATCGCGTTCAAGATTGCCCGGATGGAGGCGCGTGCACACACCGCGCGCACCGCCTACTACGATGCGGCCGCGCTGATGCTGTCGGGCAAACCGTTTAAGAAACAAGCCGCGATCGCCAAGATGGTCGCTAGTGAGGCGGCCATGGACAACGCCCGCGACGCAACCCAGATTTTCGGTGGCTACGGGTTCATGAACGAGTTTGCTGTCGCGCGGCATTACCGGGATAGCAAGATTCTGGAGATCGGTGAGGGCACCACCGAGGTGCAGTTGATGCTCATCGCTCGGGAAGCCGGTCTGTAACGAAAGGGTTGCCGCTCGGTAACGCCGCAGGCTGTGGCGATCCGTCGTCACGACACATGTTCCGTGGCCCGACTGATACGGCGAAGTAACCAGTTTCGAGCGCATAATGGCGATAGCGCCAGTGCTACGGCGGGTCCCGGCAGACACGCCGCCGGTATCCCACGTGGGCGCGTGTGCGGGTTTGCTGTGGACCCGTCGAGCAGTGACGCCGACTCGGGGTGATGCCAAGGAGGCGGCGTGCCAACAACTTCAGAGCCCACCGTGGATTCCGAACCGATCACGCTGATCGGCCCGGATGGCACGCCCACGGACGAGGTCAAATACACCCGGTCGCTGCCCGAGGAGACCCTGGCCTGGCTATACGAAATGATGGTCGTCACCCGCGACCTGGACACCGAATTCATCAATCTGCAGCGCCAGGGCGAGATGGCGCTCGTCGCGTCGTGCCGCGGTCAGGAGGCTGCGCAGATCGGCTCGGCGGCCTGTCTGCGTAAGTCGGACTGGTTGTTTCCGCAGTACCGTGAGCTGGGGATATTTCTGCTGCGCGGGATTGTCCCGGCCAAGATCGCCGCGGTGTGGCGCGGGACATGGCATGGCGGGCTGGATTTCACCGAAAAACGGTGCGCCCCGATCGCTATTCCGATCGGCACCCATGGCCTGCACGCGGTGGGTGCGGCCATGGCCGCCCGGTTGCTCGGCGAGGATTCGGTGACGGTCGCCTATCTCGGTGACGGCGCCACCAGCGAGGGAGATGCGCATGAAGCCCTCAACCTCGCCTCCGTTTTCGCCGCGCCGTGCATCTTCTTTGTCCAAAACAACCACTGGGCGATCTCAGTTCCGGTGAGCCGGCAGCTGGCGGGCCCGTCGATCGCGCACCGCGCTGTCGGCTACGGAATGCCCGGGATTCGGGTCGATGGCAACGATCCGCTGGCCTGCTACGCGGTGACGGCCGAAGCCGCCCGCCGTGCCCGCGCCGGCGATGGCCCCACCCTTATCGAGGCGGTCACCTACCGGATGGGGCCGCACACCACGTCAGACGACCCGACCCGGTACCGGTCGCAACAAGAGGTGCAGCACTGGGCAGCGCTTGACCCGATTCCGAGGTACCGCAAGTACCTTCGCCACGTCGGCGTGTGGAACGAGCGATTGGACGAGCGGGTGCAGTCGCGGTCGGCGCGGATGCGGCGGGACCTGCGAGACGCCGTGGTCAACGCGTCCGATTTCTCCGTGACCGACATGTTCGATACCACCTATGCCGACATCACCCCCGAGCTCGCTGCTCAGCGGCGCCAGTTGCTCGCCGAATTGGCGAAGGAGGGTTGACATGACGCAGATGATGGATCGGCCCACGGCCACCCCGGAACCCATCGGCCCGATGCTGAAGCCGGTCGCGTCGGCCACGAACCTGACCATGGTGCAGGCGGTCAACAGGGCGCTGCACGATTCGATGGCCAAAGACGAGCGGGTGCTGGTCTTCGGTGAGGACGTCGCCCGCCTCGGTGGTGTGTTTCGGGTGACCGAGGGTCTGGCCGAAGCCTTCGGAGAGAAGCGGTGTTTCGACACCCCGCTCGCCGAGTCGGCACTCATCGGCATCGCCATCGGGTTGGCGCTGCGCGGCTTCGTGCCGGTGCCGGAGATTCAGTTCGACGGTTTCAGTTATCCGGCGTTCGATCAGATCGTGAGCCACCTTGCGAAGTACCGCATGCGCACCCACGGCGAGATCGATATGCCGGTGACGGTGCGGGTGCCGTCGTTTGGCGGGATTGGTGCGGTCGAACATCACTCGGAGTCCACCGAGACCTATTGGGCGCACACCGCCGGGCTCAAGGTGGTGGTCCCGTCGACGCCTGCTGATGCGTACTGGCTGCTGCGGCATGCCATTTCCAGCCGTGACCCGGTGATCTACCTCGAACCCAAGCGGCGCTACTGGTCCAAGGGCGACATAGATACCGATACCCCGGGACTGCCGCTCGGGCGCGCGGCCGTCCGCCGCAGCGGCGATCACGTCACGGTGCTCACCTACGGCCCCCTGGTGCAGACGGCGTTGTGCGCAGCTGAAACCGCTGCGGCCGACTGCAACTGGGATCTGGAGATCATCGACCTGCGATCGTTGAACCCGCTGGACTTCGACACCGTCGCCGCGTCGGTCCGCAAGACCGGCCGCGCGGTGGTGCTGCATGAGGGTCCACGCACCCTCGGGTTCGGCGCCGAGCTCGCCGCCCGGATTCAAGAGCATCTGTTCTACGACCTGGAGGCGCCGGTGTTGCGCGCGACCGGCTTCGACACGCCGTATCCGCCGGCGCGGCTCGAAAAGCTCTGGTTGCCGGGGCCAGACCGGCTGCTGGACGGTGTCGAGAAAGTCCTGGCGACGCCGTGACCGAGCCGATCCCGCGTGACGAGACGCACCTGCAGCCGTTCCTCGTACCGGATCTCGGTGAGGGCCTGCAGGACGCGACGCTGACGGGCTGGAGCGTCGAGGTGGGCGATGTCGTCGAGCTGAACCAGACGCTGTGCACATTGGAAACGGCCAAGGCGGAAGTGGAGATCCCGAGTCCCTACGCCGGCCGGGTCGTCGAACGCTGCGGCGAGGCCGGCGACGTGCTGCCGGTCGGCTCGGTTCTGGTGCGCATCGAAACCGAAGCCCCGCAGCCGCAACGACGCAACCCGGTGTTGGTCGGCTACGGTGCCGACGAGGCGATGGACGCAAGCAGGCGGGCACGCCGTCGTGCGGCCCCGGCCGTCCGCAAGCTCGCCAAGGATCTGCACGTCGACCTCGATACCTTGCCGCCCGGTTCGGGCGCGGACGGCGTCGTCACCCGCGCAGACGTGCTGGCATCGGCGGGTACCACCGACGACGTCACCCCCGTGTCGGGAGTCCGCGCGCGGATGGCCGAGCGAATGGTGCTGTCACGGCGCAACATCCCCGACGCCCACGCCAGCGTCGAGGTCGACGGGACACGCCTGTTGCAGCTGCACGATCGGTTCTCGGGGGCCGGGGTGCACATTTCGCCGTTCGTGTTGACTCTCAAACTGATAACGATCGCGCTGACGCGCTACCCGATCCTCAACTCGACGTGGGTCGACAGCGACGCGGGTCCACATCTGCACATCCATCGCACGGTCAACCTCGGTGTCGCGGCGGCGACCGATCGCGGTCTGCTCGTGCCGGTGGTCACCGACGCGCAGACTAAGACAACGCGGGAACTGGCAGCGCGGCTGGCCGAACTGCTCGGCGCCGCGCGTGACGGCACCATCAAACCAGCGGAGCTGCAAGGCTCGACGTTCACCGTGTCGAATTTCGGTGCGCTCGGACTCGACGACGGGGTCCCGGTCATCAACTACCCCGAAGCGGCGATCCTCGGTGTCGGGTCGCTGAAGGCCCGGCCGCTCGTGGTCGACGGCGAGGTGACCGTGCGGTCCACGATGCGGCTGACGTGTGTGTTCGACCACCGCGTCGCCGACGGCGCGCAGGTCGCCGAATTCCTCTGCGGATTACGCGAACTCATCGAATCCCCGGAAACGGCGCTGCTCGACCTGTAGCCGCTTAGCGTCGACGCGCCGCGGCGATTCGCTCGGCGAACCCCGGTGACCGGAGCGACTCGGCCTGCGGACCCACCTCGGCTTCCACGGCAAACGCGTGGTGGTCGGTGTCCACGGCGCCGGGACTGATCGTGGCCCGCATCGTGGCCTTCGTCGCGATCACCACGTCGCGCGGCGCCGCCGCCGGACCGGCCGCCAGCGCGAATGCGGCGGCGACGGGATCGTCGGCGATGTCGAACGCAACCCCGTGGCGCACCGCGGCCTCGGCATCGAACCGCACGCCGAACAGCAGCGCGGCGCGGGCGACCTGCGGTCCGGCCAACCGCTGCAGCATCCAGGTCATCCCACCGCCGGGATGGATGCCGAGCTTCTGGAACCTCGGATCGAAGAGGGCCCGCCGCCCGGCGATGCGCACATCGCAGGCCAGCGCGAGGTTCAGCCCGGCCCCCACCGCGGGCCCGTTGACCGCGGCGATGGTCGGCAACCGGCAATCGGCCACCGCCAGGAACCCGTCATACAGCGCCCGAAGACCCGCGTTCGCGTGCCCACCGCCCCCCTGCAGTTCCCCGCCCCCCTGCAGGTCCCGATCGCCTCCTGGCGGGTCCGCACCTGCGCCCAACGCCGACAGGTCGGCACCGGCGCAGAACGCGCTGCCCGCACCAGTCACGATCACCGCGTGCACACCGGTGTCGGCTTCGGCGCGCGCCACCGCGGCGCGAAGCCCAGCGGAGATCTCGGCGGTCACCGCGTTGCGCCGGTCGGGGTCATTGACCGTGATCAGGGCGGCGCGGTCGCCGACGTTGTACAACACCGAATCAGGCATCCCTCAACAGTAGCCAGGCCAAGCGGATAGATTCCTTGACGTCGGCGCCGAACAGCGGAGCCGAACAGCGGAGCCGAAGAGCGAACGCGGCAGTCTGAAGGGTCTCAGCGGTCTCGAAGGAGAGAGCATGGCGTTGCGCGTCATCCAGTGGGCCACCGGTTCGGTGGGCAAGGCCGCCATCGATTACATCGTGAAACACCCCCAACTCGAGCTGGTCGGCTGCTGGGTTCACTCAAAAGACAAGCACGGCAAGGATGTCGGTGACATTATCGGCGCGTCTCCGCTCGGTGTGACGGCCACCTCCAGCGTCGACGACGTCCTGGCCACCGAGGCCGACGCCGTCGTCTACACCCCCTTGATGGGCAGCACCGACGAGGTGGCGACCCTGTTGCGGTCGGGCAAGAACGTCGTCACCCCTATCGGATGGTTCTATCCGTCTGAGCGTCAGGCCGCGCGCCTGGCGCCGGCGTGCGCGGAGGGCAACGTGAGTCTGCACGGAACCGGAATTCACCCCGGCGGTGTCACGGAAGTGTTCTCGCTGATGCTGTCCGCAATGTCATCGGCGGTGACATTCGTTCGGGCCGAGGAGTTCTCGGATGTCCGGACCTACGGGGCCCCCGATGTGTTGCGACACATCATGGG
>JAFAWC010000052.1 GCA_019242135.1 Mycobacteriaceae bacterium
CCCCCGCAAGCGGCAACCACCAACGGCTGCTGTTGATTTCACAGCCGCGCTGCACACAGTAGGCGGCCGCCACCAGCAGAAGGACCAATAGTGCATCGGGATTGTTGAAGCGGAACATCAGCGTGGCGACCGGGGTCAGGGCGAGCACCATCCCTGCCAGCAGACCTGCTGCGGGTCCGTGTATGCGTCGCACCGCCGCATACACGAGCGCCACCGCCGCGACACCCTCGAGCGCCTGCGGGGCAAGCACGCTCCACGAATTGAATCCGAACAGGCGCGCCGAGAGGTCCATGACCCACAACGCGCCCGGAGTCTTATCGATCGTGATCGCGTTGGCGGCGTCGGTGGAACCGAACAGGAATGCGGTCCAGCTCTGTGAACCCGCCTGCACTGCAGCCGAATAGAAGCTGTTCGCCCATCCGCTCGCGGACAGACCGCACAGGTACAGCGCGCCGGTGAGCGCGAGCAACCCGCAAAACGCCGCCCGATGCAGTATTTGGCGAGTCTGTCTGGCCGGCACCTGGGTGCCGGGCAGATGCGCGGTGAGGGTGGTCTCGGTCATCGCTCAGGTCGTCTGGTCGCTGGACTGGTCGCTGGACTGGTCGCTTGACTGTGGGCCGGGCAGCCGGACGGTGAACGCGGTGTCACCGGGCACGCTGCGCACCTCAATCGTCCCGTGGTGCGCCTTGACCACCGCCGCGACGATCGCCAGGCCCAGCCCCGTGCTTCCGTCGCGCCGCGATCGCGATGTGTCGCCGCGCGCGAAGCGTTCGAAGATCTCCGGCTGCACCGACTCGGGGATGCCGGGGCCGTCGTCGCAGACAGTCACCACCGCGCCACCGTCGGAGTCGCCGGCCAGCGACGTGCTCACCGATGTGCCTGCGGGGGTGTGAGTTCGGGCGTTCGCCAACAGGTTGGTGAGCAGCTGGTGCAACTGCGCACCGTCGCCGTCGAGCACCAACGGCTCGTCGGGCAGATCCAGCGTCCACCGGTGATCGGGCCCGGCGACGTGCGCGTCGGCCACCGCATCGACCGCCAGCTGCGACAGGTCGACGGGTTCGCGCTGCAACGCGGGTCCGCTGTCCAGCCGCGCCAGCAGCAGCATGTCCTCGACGAGGCGCGTCATCCGGGCGGCCTCCGATTCGACGCGGCCCATCGCCCGGGTGACGTCGGCGGGCACGGCGTCCCGGTGGCGCTGTGCGAGTTCGGCGTAGCCCCGGATCGCCGTCAGCGGAGTGCGAAGTTCGTGGCTGGCGTCGGCGACGAACTGACGCACCCTCGTCTCGCTTGCGTGCCGGGCGGCCAACGCGTCGGAGATCCGCTCGAGCATGCGGTTGAGCGCCATGGCGAGCCGGCCCACCTCAGTGTGCGCAGCGGCCGGGGTGACCGAAACGATGGGCGTCGGCAACGCCACCTCACCGCGCTCGAGCTCGAGGCCGGCGACGTCACGGGCGGCCGCTGACACCCGGGAGAGCGGCGCGAGCTGGCGGCGGATAACGACGATGCCGGCCACGATCGCCGCAGCCAGCGCGATGCCGGCGACGATGGCGAAGATGGTTGCCGCCCCGAGCAGTGTGTTGTCGACGTCCGCGGTCGGCAGGCCGGTGACGACCGTGTCGCCGGAGCGGGAGTGGCGCGCGACCAGGCGGTACCGACCCAGGCCGTCGAGGTTGACCGTGACCGGTCGGCCGTCGGGCGCGACGTGGGTGAGCTGCGCGGTTGCCGTCGGGCTGATCGGCTGGCGGTTGCTCGACGCGATGACACCCGCGGTGGTGACCGCACCGCCGGCCACCACCGCGCCGAGCGTGCGGGTGGCCTGGCCGGGCGCCCCGAGGAACGCCGGGCCCGCACCGTCCTCGGCGGTGCGCCGCGGCGATCTCGGAGATCCGGGCGGGAGTGGCGGCGGCGGACCCAGGTCGTAAAGGATCGTGGATCGGCGGGCGGCATCTTCGACCTGCTCGTCGAGCTGGTTGTTCAGGAAGCGGTGCAGCGCGATTTCGGTTCCCAGCCCGATGCCCACGCACACCACGGCCAGCAGGCTCACCACCGTGATCAGCAGCCTGGTCCGCAACGACCAGGCGCGCGGGGAGCGGAACCGGGGTGGTCGGGCTCGCCTGCGCTTGTCTTTGAGGGGGCGTTTGGCCGGCTGGTTTTCGGCCGGCGGGCGTTCGGGCGACTGGTAATCAGCCGGCCGGTGTTCAGTCGGCTGGTATTCAGCCGGCGGGTGTTTCGTCGGCGGGTGTTTCGTCGGCTGGTATTCAGCCGGCGGATTATCAGTCGGCTGGTTTGAGGACATAACCTGCGCCGCGGAGGGTGTGAATCATCGGTGAGCGACCGTTGTCGATCTTCTTGCGCAAGTACGACACATACAGTTCGACGATGTTCGACCGGCCGCCGAAGTCGTAACTCCACACCCGATCGAGAATCTGGCCTTTGCTCAACACCTTGTTGGCATTTCGCATCATGAACCGAAGCAACTCGAATTCGGTCGTGGTCAGGGCGATGTCCTCGCTTGCGCGGCGGACCTCGTGGCTGTCCTCGTCGAGCACGAGGTCTCCGACGACGATCTTCGCGCCGGTGGCTTCGGCGGTGACGCCGGTGCGGCGCACCAGCGCGCGCAGCCGCAGCACCACCTCCTCCAGGCTGAACGGCTTGGTGACATAGTCGTCGCCGCCCGCCGTCAGACCGGCGATGCGGTCCTCGACGGCGTCTTTCGCGGTCAGCAGCAACAGCGGCAGACCAGGAATCTGGTCGCGAAGCTTGCGCAGCACGTCGAGCCCGCTCATGTCGGGCAACATCACGTCGAGCACCACGACATCGGGCGGTTGTTTGCGCGCGGACGCGATCGCCGCAGCGCCGTCGCCCGCGGTGGACACCGTCCAGCCCTCATAGCGCAGCGCCATCGCCACCAGCTCGGCCAGCACCGGTTCATCGTCGACCACCAAAACGTGGATCGGGCGACCGTCGGGGTGGCGCATCACCACGCGATCGGAGCGATTCGGCTCGTCGGCGGAGGATCCGTGGGTGCTCGGCACAGCAATGATTATGTGCGCCGGAGGTGAGGTTGCCCTGTTTCGATGCTATGTGCCGGCTGTGAGAGGTGACTGTGTCTTCTGCGGCCCGCGTCTTGCGTCTTGTGAGTGGCCGCGTCTCCTGTGTGCCCGCCTACCATGGATGTCGTGGCCACGCAGTCGAGCGCGGCAATCCCCA
>JAFAWC010000238.1 GCA_019242135.1 Mycobacteriaceae bacterium
ATCGGCCGCCACCGCGATTGCGTGCGCTCGAGGGAAATCCGGCGTCGACGCGAACGTCGGTTGCAGCGCAATGGTGTTGATGCCCAAGATCCGAAGCCGCCGGGTGTCGCAGGGCTCGGTGACGAGCAGGTTGACCTCCCAGCCGCCCATCGCCCGGTCGAACAACCAGCCGCCCGCCGACCGAACCACGTCCTCGACGCTTGCGGCGAACACATCCAGCCGGTATCGCGTGGGCATGGTCGCCGAGGCCGCCGGATGCCCATCCCGAAATTCGTTGGGTGCACCGTGATCGTGGATATCGACGGCCCGAGCGGTCATAACCCCTGGTTCCTTTGCGTGATCGCAGCGGCGCTCGTCGCCGCTTCATCCCCCGGTGCGGTCCGCACCAGATCGACACCACCACCAGCGTGACACTTAGGCTCCGATCTGTAAAGTGCAGATCGGGGATTCAACGAGTCAGACCTGTGACACGTCCGGCGGAAAACGTTGGCTCGACGAGGTGTCTGCCCGCGCCTCGACGGCGCACCGGCCCGATGGCGGATCGAATCGGTAGTCGGCGGGCCTGAACCGTCGCGTCATGGCCCAGAAGGACCGCGCGCTGCGCGGCCACTGGGTGACCACCCGCCCGTTGGCGGCCCGGAAGTAGTTGCTGCACCGGGTCGTCCAAACGGTGCCCGCCATCCAGCGGTCGATCCTGGCGATGAAGCCAGCCATGGCGTCCGGCCGCAGCGCGACATAGGACTTGCCGGTGCGCCGCAGGTGCCGCAACGCGCGGACGACGTAGCGTGCCTGGGCCTCGAGCATGAAGATGACGCTGTTGGAGCCGACATTGGTGTTGGGCCCGTAGAGCATGAAGAAATTCGGGAAACCCGGAACCGTCATCCCCAGGTAGGCATACGCGCCGTCGCGCCATGTCTCCCGCAACGACGCGCCGCCCTCGCCGACGACCTCGATCTGACCGAGATAGTGAGCCGCAGCGTAGCCGGTGGCGCATACCACGACGTCGACGTCGAGTTCGGTGCCGTCCTCGGTCACCACCGACCGGGCCCGCAGCGCCCGCGCGGGACTGGCCACCACCTCGACATTGGGTTGTGTCAACGCTGCCAGAAAATCCGACGAGAACACCAGGCGTTTGCAACCGAGGGGATGATCCGGCGTCAGCTTGTCGCGCAGCTCGGAGTCATCGACCACGGATTCGAGCATGGCAACGGCCAGTGCCCTGAATTCGCGTGTCTTGTCGCTGCCGTTCTCGATCACCGAGATGTTCGCCTCGCTGCGTAGCCACAACCGGGCGCGGTAGAGCTTCTTGGCGAACGGGATATGCGCGAACATCCACCGCTCCCGTTCGCTGTACGGCCGATCCGGCTTCGGCAGGATCCACGTCGGCGACCGTTGCACCGAGTAGACCTTGTCGGCGACCTTCGCCAGCTCGGGCACCAGCTGCGAGGCTGTTGAGCCGGTTCCCAGCACCGCGACCCGCGACTGGCGCAGATCGATCGAGTGATCCCAGCGCGCCGAGTGCATCACTGTGCCGCTAAACGGTTCCTCTTCGACGAGCCTGGGCATCACCGGCTGGGTGAACAGCCCAACCGCGGAGATCACCACGTCGAAACTGTGCTGCGCTCCGGTTGCCGTCGTCAGTCGCCACGTCGTGCTGTCCGGGTCCCAATGAGCTGACCGGATTTCCGTGCTCAGTTGCAGATGCGGGCCCAGGCGGTAGCGCCGGGCGCACCGCTCGAAGTACTCCAGAATCTCGGGCTGGCCCGACCAGAGCCGCGACCAATGCGGATTCAGGGCAAACGAATACGAATACAGATGAGATTTGACGTCGCACGCGAGCCCCGGATAGGTGTTGATCCGCCACGTCCCGCCGACTCCGGCCTCGCGGTCGAAGATTGTGAAATCCTCAAAGCCCGCTTTGCGCAGAAGGATTCCCAAAGCCAGTCCGCCAGGGCCGGCTCCGATGATGCCCACCGAAAGGCTTTTTGGCCTCAACCGATCTGCAGGCATTGCCCCCCGTCCACCACCAGTTCGGCGCCCGTGATGAATGACGCCCGGTCTGAGACCAGAAAGGACACCGCGTCGGCGACTTCGACCGGGTCACCGAGTCGGCCCGACAGCGACGCTGCCTCCAGCCGGGCCTTCGTGTCCGCGTCGAGCATCGGCGTGTCGATCGGTCCCGGGAACACGGCGTTGACGCGGATCCTCCACGGCGCGAGTTCAGCCGCGGCGATCTGCGTCAGGCCTCGCAGTGCCCACTTGGCCGAGCCGTATGCACAGTGGTGCGGGAATGCGCGCAGAGCGCCCGTGCTGCACGTGTTGACGATCGCGGCGCCGTCGGCGCGGCGCAGGTGCTCCAGCGTCGCCTGCATTCCGAGAAACGGGCCCAGACAGTTGACCCGCCAACTGCGTTCGAAGCCGCCCGGCGTCTCGTCGGCAAGCGACGCCCGGTGCAGCACACCGGCATTGTTGACCAGCGTTGTCAGCGACCCGAACACCTCGATGGTCGCCGCCACCGCCGCCGTCCACTGTCCCGGTGACGTCACGTCCAACGAAATCGGTATCACGGCGTCGTCGTCGAGCGCTTCGACGCTGGCCCTCAACTCGTCGGCCTGCCGATCGCATGCGGCGATGCCGACCCCGTCGGCTCGCAGCCGCCTGACGATCGCGGCGCCCTGGCCGCGGGCGGCGCCGGTCACCAGCGCGACGCGATCGGCGGTCACGGTGACTGCTCCTGCGCGGTCGCGTCGTTCAGATGCGCGGCGGCTCCGCGTCGCAGTGCGTGCGACTCGGATGCCAGAGTGATCATCCGGAAGCCCAATCGGGCCATCGCCCGTCCGGCGGTTCCATCGAAGGCATGGACACCGGCGACCAGTCCCGCCGCCGACGCTCTTGACTGAAGATGTGCCAACGCGTCGCGGACGGCCGGATTCGTCCACACCTCGGCCGGGCGGCAACCCAGCGTGATCGCAAGGTCAGTGGGACCCACGTAGATACCCGCCAATCGGGGGACCGAACAGATCTCGTCGACCGCTGCGAGGCCGCGCGCGGTTTCCACCATCGCGAACACGCTGACCCGGGATTCCAACGCGCTGGGATCGTGACCGAGGCTCGCCCGCAGCGGCCCGAAGCTGCGCACCCCCGCGGGAGCGTAGCGAGTGGCCGCGACGGCTTGGGCCGCCTGCTCGGCGGACTCGACCATCGCGATGATGACGGCGTCTGCGCCGGCGTCCAGCACCCGGCCGATCGGCGCGGGGTCGGCCGACGGCAGCCGGACCGCGGTGGCTATCGGCAGGTGCTCCGCCCGGCTCAGCATGCGCGCGACGTCCGCGTCGTCGAGGAAGCTGTGCTGCACGTCGAATCCGACATAGTCGTATCCGGTGTCGGCGAACGCGTCCGGCCCGATGACCGTCGGCCCGACCACCCATCCGCCCCAGAGGTGATCGCGGGCGCCAAGGGCCTGCTGCAGGTCGCTTTGGGTCATGTCGGCCTCACGCGACGATCGCGATCTTGATACGTTCCGGCGTCGGACGGCACGCCAGTTCGAACGCCGACTGCACGTCCTCGACACCGAAGGTGTGGGTGAGATAGTTTCGTAGCAGTTCGGGATGTTCGGCGGCGAAGTCGTTCGCACATCGCAGCACCCGTCGGCGATCCAGTGTCACACCGGATTTGAGCGTGAGGTTGTTGCGCAGCATGGTGCGCATGCTGATCGGATAACTGTCGTCGTCGGTGACGCCGAAGTAGAAGACCGTGCCGCCGAAGGCGGCCGCCGCGATGGCGTGGCCCAGTGTGGCGATCTGGTGGCCGACGGCTTCAATAACAATGTCCGGCTTGTCATTCGGCTTCAGGTGACTGACCCAGCGGTCGCTGGTAGCGCGGATCACGGTGTCAACGCCGAACTCCCTGCCCACGGTGTCGCGGTCGAGAGGATCGATGCCGGTGACGTGCCCGGCGCCGTGTGCCTTCGCCGCGTAGGAGAACAGCAGGCCGATCGTGCCCTGGCCGATGACCGCGACGTGGCGCCCTGCGATGTCTCCCAGTTGCTCGAGCGCGTAGAGCACGCAGGCCAACGGCTGCAGGGCGACGGCATGCTGCGGGCTCAGCGCATGATCGTATGACGCCAGTCCGTTTCCGTCGCTGACCACGCGTTCCATCAAACCGTCGAAGCCCGATGCCCAGCCGACTACATGGTCGCCCGCACGGTGTGCTTGGTGCCGGCTGGCCAGCACCTCGCCCACGATCTCGTGGACCGGGAAGCCGTCCATTTCGGCGGCGCTGGTCCCCTGATCGCCCGGGATCTTTCCGCGGACACCGCGGAAAGCGGGCAGGTCGCTGCCGCATATCCCGGCGGCCGAAAACCGCAGCAGAACCTGTCCTTCGCCAAGGCAATCTGCTGTCTTGTCGGGCAAGGTTGTTCGCTCGAATGTGTAGGGGGCGACGAGCCGGTAGGACCACATCGTCAGACCTCCACTCCGACGCGGTTCCAGCCCCACTGGAAGCTCGACGGCGGTCGGTGCACCGCGTCACTGAGGATTCGGTAGTTGCCAACGCGTTTGAGCCATTCGGTCACCATGATGACGATCTCCAGGCGCGCCAGGTGATATCCGAGGCAGAAATGCTGGCCGCGACCGAACGCCAACGATCGTTCGATGCGCCGATTCCAGATGAATTCGTCGGGTTGCGGATATTCGCGCTCGTCGCGGTTGGCCGATGCGAGAAGGGTGATGATGCGCTGACCCGGCTGGATGGTCGTGCCGTGGATGGTGAACGGTTTTCGAATGGTGCGGGCGAACCATTGCGCCGGCGCGCAGTAGCGGATCATCTCGTCGCGCACCGCCCCCACCCTGCCATCCAGGTCGGCGCGCACCGCCGCCAGCTGTTCAGGCCGCCGGGCAAGTTCCCACAACCCGTGCGCGATGATCTTCGGCACCGTTTCGGTGCCGCCGATGAACACCCCGAGCATCTGTGTGGCGGCTTCTATGTCGGACAGCGCCGAGCCGTCCGGCAACCGGTAGGCGATGAGGTTATCGGCGATTGACAGGTCAGCGCCGGGTGCCTTGCAGCGTGCTCGCCTGACGACCGGCACGAGGTACTCCAGGTAATGAGGCCGCGCGTTGGCCACCTCGACCCCGGTGCCCGGCTCGGCAAGGCTGCCGGCATTGACGGTCGTGAGCACCTCGCGCGCCAGTTCGACCGGCAGGCCCAGCAACTCGCACACGACCGCCGCGGCGACGATCCCGCCGTATTCCTGGGTCAGATCGAAGCGTCGGCGCGGCAGCAACTCGTCGAGACGCTGGTTGGCCAACTCGCGGATCCGCGCGGCGAGTTTCGACACGGCTTTCGGGCGGAACTGCGCTGAGGTGCACCGCCGCACTTCGTTGTAAAGCGGTGCGTCATAGTTGGCGTGAAACGGCATCGGATGCAACGGTGGATCCGGGACCGGCCCGGCATTATGTTGCGCTAGAACGGTTGCGGCAGGCAATGTTCCTTCCGATGCGACGAAGGTGCCGTCGTTGATCTCCAGCACCTGCCAAATGTCATCGAAGCGCGACAGGGCGTACGTGTCCCACCTGTCGATGTAGTAGAGGGGGTGTCGAGCCCGCAGCTCACGGTAGTACGGGAACGGGTCGGCCATCACCCGCGGATCGAATGGATCGTATGAAAAGGCAGTCACTGCAGCGGTGATGGCGGTAGGGCCTGCAGTATCGAGTCTTCCCAGCCGTCGCGCAGTGCGGGTGCGACGCTCATCCACGTGACGATCTCGGCAGGCGGGTCGTCCTTCCACGACGGGTAGTGCTCGGCGAAGCAGTCCCAGTCGCCCGCAAGTGCCCAATAGTGGATCACCTCGTTGAATCGGAACGTGGTGGTGAACGAACCCAGCCAATGCTTTCCGGTCCGTTCGGACCACGGAACGTAGAGCCGCTCGAGTTCGCGGATGTAGTCGTCTTGGCGACCCGGCTTGGTTTGCATGATCTCCTGGATCACCAGCGTGGCGTTGAACTTGGCGTCGCGCAGCTGTGCGAGCGTCTTGTTGCTCGGTCCGGGGTACATGATCCGGCCCTCGCCGCGTGCCCCGGTCTCCGACAGGAAGACCGACCATTTCGCCGCGGCGGCCGCGTGGCTGCCGCCGCGCGCCTGCGCCCGTCCGATCCTGGCGAAGTCGGAGAATCCGTCAATCTCCCAGATGATCGTGACTTGCGGCCAGTGGCCGTTGTACGGCGTCGTCTCCCACAGCGCGAACAACCGTGCGCCCAGTTGGTCCATCATCGGGTGGTAGACGTCGCTGAACACCTCGGTGAAGCGATCGCTTCTGGCTGAGCCCAACGTGATGGTTTCGTGCAGGTACAGCAGCGTGTGGCGGTGATACTTGCGCATCGCGGCTCACCCGCCGCCAGTTGACATGGACACCCAGCGAGCGTGACACTTATCGTGTGTTTTGTAAAGGTCGGGAGCCGCTGGCGAACGGTTTCTGCTTCGGCGAGGGTCCGCGCTGGTTCGAAGGACTGCTGTGGTTTTCCGACATGCTGGGCGAGGCGGTCCATACGGTCACCCTCGGCGGCGCCATGAGCACGCTGGCGCTGCCCGGCCACGCCCCGTCCGGGCTGGGCTTTCGGCCCGACGGCCTGCTGCTCATCGTCTCCACCCAAACCCGACAGATCCTGCGCTACGACGGCGAAACAGTCGCCCCCTTCAGCGATCTCGCCGACATTGCGGCCGCCGACCTCGGCGACATGGTTGTCGATCACCGCGGACGCGCATATGTGGGGGTACAGGCGCGCGAAGGCGGCCTGCTTGTCCGCATCGATCATGAGGGCGCCGCGACCGTCGTCGCGGCAGGCCTCGACTTTCCCAACGGGATGGTGATCACACCCGATCACCGCGAGCTGATCGTCGCGGAGTCGGTCGGCCGCCGGCTGACTGCATTCACGATCGGCGCCGACGGCGCCTTATCAGATCGCCGGGTGTTCGCCGAGGACCTCGACGGGCCGCCGGACGGTATCGCACTTGACGCCGGGGGAGGAATCTGGGCGTCGATGACGCTGGCGCACCAGTTTCAGCGGATCGCCGAGGGCGGCGCCGTCACCGACCGCATCGATATGGGCGACCGGACCGCGATCGCGTGTGCGCTCGGTGGGCCGGCACGCCGAACGCTTTTTCTGCTGTCGAGCACCGACGCCTATCCTCAACGCCTGACCGGCACGAAG
>JAFAWC010000125.1 GCA_019242135.1 Mycobacteriaceae bacterium
GTCGGACGTTTACCCCAACCAACCCAACGTGAAGCGATATCAGGTCGCACTCGACAGTGCTCTGTTCAAAGACCCGCGGTTCTTCGTCACCACCATCGGTCCGTTCGTGTTGGCGATCCGCACGTGAGGCCGGCGTGACGACTGAAAAGGCTCCTCCGGAGTCGCGCGCACTACGATCTACCCCCGTGACCAGCGGCGCGGGCAACTACCGAACCTCGCGCATCGTGGCGATCGTCACCGGACTGCTTGGTGCCGTGCTGGCGCTTGCTACTCCCCTACTTCCGGTCAAGCAGACCACCGCGCAGTTGACCTGGCCGCAGAACGGTGTCTTCTCCAGCGTCACCGCACCGCTGATCTCCTACGTCGCCACGGACATGAGCATCACCGTGCCGTGCCGTGCCGCCGCCGGGCTGGCCGGGCCGGAGAACGTGAACAAGACGGTGCTGCTGTCGACCGTGCCCAAGCAGGCGCCCAAGGCCATCGACCGCGGCCTGCTCATCCAGCGCGTCAACGACAACCTGCTGCTCATCGTGCGCAACACGCCGGTGGTGACGGCGCCGCTGAGCGAGGTGCTCAGCCCGGCGTGTCAGCGGCTGACGTTCACTGCGGCGGCCGACAAGGTCACCGGTGAATTCGTCGGGCTGGTCAAAGGACCCAACACCGACGATCCGGGTGCGCCGCTGCGCGGGGTCCGCAGCGGCTACGACTTCCGCCCGCAGATCGTCGGTGTATTCACCGACCTGTCGGGACCCGCGCCGTCGGGCCTGAGCCTGTCCGCCACTGTCGACACCCGGTACAGCAGCTCCCCGACGCCGATCAAGATGCTCGCGATGATCCTGGGGGTCGCGCTGACCCTGGCGTCGCTCATCGCGTTGCACGTGCTAGACACCTCCGACGGGATGCGCCATCGCCGATTCCTTCCCGCCCGGTGGTGGTCGGTCACCCCGCTGGACGGCGTCGTCGCCGCGGTGCTGGTGTGGTGGCATTTCGTCGGCGCGAACACCGCCGACGACGGCTACATCCTCACGATGGCCCGAGTGTCTGAGAACGCCGGGTACATGGCGAACTACTACCGGTGGTTCGGCACGCCCGAGGCGCCGTTCGGCTGGTACTACGACCTGCTCGCGCTGTGGAGCCATGTCAGCACTGCAAGCGCGTGGGTGCGATTGCCGACGCTGGTCATGGCGCTGACGTGCTGGTGGCTGATCAGCCGCGAGGTCATCCCGCGACTGGGCCACGCGGTCAAGACCTACCGCGCGGCGGCGTGGACGGCCGCCGGCATGTTCCTGGCGTTCTGGCTGCCACTGAACAACGGGCTGCGCCCGGAGCCGATCATCGCGCTGGGCATCCTGCTCACCTGGTGCTCGGTGGAACGCGCGGTCGCCACCAACCGGCTGCTGCCGTTGGCCATCGCGTGCGTCATCGGTGCGCTGACGCTGTTCTCCGGACCGACCGGCATCGCCTCGATCGGCGCGCTGCTCGTCGCAATCGGCCCGTTGCGCACGATCCTGCACCGCCGCTCGGCCCGGTTCGGTTACGCCGCACTGCTGATGCCGGTGGTGGCCGCCTGCACCGTCACGCTGATTTTGATCTTCCGTGACCAGACCCTGGTCGGTGAGATTCAGGCCAACACGCTGAAGTCTGCGGTCGGGCCGAGCCTGAGTTGGTTCGACGAGCACATCCGTTACGAGCGGTTGTTCATGGCAACGCCGGACGGGTCGATCGCACGCCGTTTCGCGGTGCTGGCGCTGCTGGTCGCGCTGGCGGTCGCGATCGCAATGGCATTGCGCAAAGGCCGAATTCCCGGCACCGCGGCGGGCCCAACTCGGCGCATCATCGGGATCACGGTCATCTCCTTCATCGCGATGATGTTCACGCCGACGAAATGGACTCACCACTTCGGCGTGTTCGCCGGGCTCGCGGGCTCGCTCGGTGCGCTGGCTGCGGTCGCGGTGACCGCGGCGGTGATGAAGTCGAGGCGCAACCGCGCGATGTTCGCTGCGCTGGTGTTGTTCGTCACCGCGCTCTCCTTCGCCAGCGTCAACGGCTACTGGTATGTCTCGAATTTCGGTGTGCCGTGGTCGAATTCGTTGCCGGCTTTCCATTTCGGCTTCACCACGGTGCTGTTGGGTTTCACGGTGCTGGTGCTGCTGGTGGCCGCGTGGTTCCACTTCTCCGGGCGCGACTCTGCGCGGCGCGACCCCGGGGCTCAGCCACGCTGGCGACGGATCGTCGAGTCTCCGTTGGCGATTGCGTCGTGGCTGCTCGTCGCCTTTGAGGTGTTCTCGCTGACCGTCGCGATGATCGGCCAATACCCCGCCTGGACGGTGGGCCGATCCAACCTCGAGGCGGTGACCGGCAAGACATGCGGTCTGGCCAACGACGTGATGGTGGAACTGGATCCGAATGCCGGGATGCTGACACCGTCGGGGGCGTCGGTGGCCGACGGGCTGGGCACGGGCACGTCGGTGAATTTCACCGCCAACGGCATCCCCGCCGTGTTGTCCGCGGACCCGGTAATCAAGCCAGCAGGCGGCGCGTTCGTCGATACCACCTCCGACACCACGAAAACCAGCGCCGAGGCGGGCAACGAAGGCGGCACGACGGCCGTTACCGGGATCAACGGCTCCCGGACGCAGCTGCCGTTCGGCCTGGACCCCGCCCGCACCCCGGTACTGGGCAGCTACCAGACCGGCATCCAGGCACCGGCGTCGTTGCGCTCGGCGTGGTACCGGCTGCCGCCACGCGAGCAGGCCGGACCGGTGCTCGTGGTGTCGGCCGCGGGACGCTTCGATCCCCGCTATGTGCAGGTGCAGTGGGCAGGCGACGACGGGAAGGTGCTCGGCGGTTCCAGCCTCGCCGACGTCGGGGCGCCCCCGGCGTGGCGCAACCTTCGGCTGCCCATGTCGGCGATACCGGCCAGCGCAACGCAGATCCGGCTCACCGCGATCGACGACGACCTTTCCCCGACACAGTGGATCGCTGTCACACCGCCGCGCATTCCCCAGCTGCGCACCTTGCAGGACCTGGTCGGGTCCCGGGACCCGGTGCTGCTGGACTGGCTGGTCGGGTTGGCTTTCCCGTGCCAGCGCCCGTTCGGCCACAACGACGGCGTCGTCGAAGTGCCCAAATGGCGCATCATGCCCGACCGGTTCGGCGACGAGGCGAACTCGCCGGTGATGGACAACATCGGCGGGGGCCCGCTGGGCATCACCGAACTGCTGCTGCACGCCACCACCGTCGCGACCTACCTCAACGACGACTGGGCCCGCGACTGGGGTGCGCTGCAGCGGTTGACCCTGTATTACCCGGACGCCACCCCGGCCCGGCTCGATCTCGGTTCGGCGATCCGCAGCGGGCTGTGGAGTCCGGCCCCGCTGCGGCAATGACCTGTGGTGCAGTCGCCTCCAGACCGCCACGCGGCCCGCTTCGTCGGCGGGCTTCCTGGCATGGCCCACCTCCTCGGGACCGCCACGCGGCCCGCTTCGTCGGCGGGCTTAGATAAGTCGCATACCATCGTGGCTCGTGCCCAGCAGCGACACTGATCGTGCGAGCGGTCCTCGAGGGCTGCACGGGCTCCGCATCGCTCGGCTGGTAGCGGTCGCGGCCGGACTGGCCGGCATCGTGGCCTGCGCACTCGTGCCGCTGCTGCCGGTGAAGCAGACCACCGCGACGATCCGCTGGCCACAGGGACCCGGCGCCGACGGAAATGTCGGCCAGATCACCGCGCCGTTGGTGTCGGGCGCGCCGCTGGCGTTGGACGTCAGCATTCCGTGCCGCGCGGTCGCGTCACTGCCGGCCGCCGGTGGTTTGGTGTTCTCCACCGTGCCGCCGGCCGGTATCGATGCGAGCCGCAACGGACTGTTCGTGCGCGCCAACGCCGACGTCGTCGTCGTCGCGTTCCGGGACTCGGTCGCCGCGCTGGCGCCGCGACCCGCGGTCAACGCCGGCGCATGCAGCGTGCTGCACATCTGGGCCAACGTCGGAGGCGTCGGCGCGGATTTCGTCGGCATACCCGGTGCGGCCGGCAAGCTGGCGATCGAGAACAAGCCGCAGGTCGTGGGGATGTTCACCGAGCTGAAGGTGCCCGCGCAACCGGGCCTGAGTGCCCGGGTGGACGTCGACACCCGCTTCATCACCTCGCCGACGGGGATGAAGACCGCGGTGATG
>JAFAWC010000420.1 GCA_019242135.1 Mycobacteriaceae bacterium
GACTTTGGCGACGACAAAGACCGTGTGGTCATCAAGAGCGACGGTCAGCCCGCCTACATTGCCGCCGACATCGCTTATTACTTGGACAAGCGCCAGCGTGGGTTCGATTTGTGCATCTACATGCTCGGTGCGGACCATCACGGTTACATTTCGCGCCTCAAGGCCGCCGCAGCGGCACTCGGCGACGACCCCGACACGGTCGAGATACTGATCGGCCAGATGGTGAACCTGGTTCGCGACGGCCAGCCGGTGCGGATGAGCAAACGCGCCGGCACCGTCATCACGCTCGACGATCTCGTCGAGGCGATCGGCGTCGACGCGGCCCGGTATTCGCTGATCCGGTCCTCGGTGGACACGCCGATCGACATCGACCTTGCGCTGTGGTCATCTGCGTCCAACGAGAACCCGGTCTACTACGTGCAATACGCGCACGCCCGGCTGTCGGCACTCGCGCGCAACGCCGCCGAGCTCGGGCTCAGTCCTGGCCTCAGCCGTCTGGACCTGCTCACCCACGATCGGGAGGGCACGCTGATCCGCACCATCGCGGAATTCCCGCGGGTACTGAGAACCGCTGCGGCGCAGCGGGAACCGCACCGTATTACCCGATATCTCGAAGACCTGGCCGGGGATTATCACCGGTTCTACGACACCTGCCGCGTGCTACCCCAGGGTGACGAAGCTCCCACCGAGTTGCACACCGCGCGGCTCGCTTTATGCCAGGCCACCCGCCAGGTCATCGCCAACGGTCTGGGGATCCTCGGCGTCACCGCTCCGGAGCGCATGTGATCGCTCACCCCGCCGGACCGCGCCACGCCGAGGAAATCCATCTGTCCGCCGCGCCGCCGATACCGCAGTCGGCTCAGGAGCTGTTGCGCCTAGCGCCGAACGTCTGGCCGCGCAATGTGGTCCGTGGCGACGACGGCGAGGTGCGCGTTGCGGGTGTGCGCGTGTCGGAGCTGTCCGCCGAGTTCGGCACTCCGCTGTTCGTCGTCGACGAGGATGAATTTCGTGCCCGGTGCCGCATGATGGCCGACGCCTTCGGCGGTGGGCACAATGTCCGCTATGCGGCCAAGGCGTTCCTCTGCACGGAGGTTGCGCGCTGGATCGCCCAGGAAGGACTTTCGCTGGACGTCTGTTCCGGCGGAGAGCTCGCGGTCGCACTGCGTGCCGGCTTCCCGCCGCAGCGAATCGCTTTGCACGGCAATAACAAATCGTTAGACGAACTGAGGATGTCCGTGGCCTCGGGCATCGGGCATGTGGTGTTGGACTCGATGACCGAAATCGAGCGGCTCGATGCGATCGCGGGCCAGATGGGCACCGTGCAAGACGTGCTCGTGCGCGTGACGGTAGGCGTGGAGGCCCACACCCACGAGTTCATCTCGACCGCACACGAGGATCAGAAGTTCGGCATGTCGCTGACGGACGGCCAGGCGATGGCCGCGATTCGCCGCGTGTTTGACACTGATCATTTGCGGTTGGTGGGCTTGCACAGTCACATCGGTTCACAGATCTTCGACGTTGCCGGTTTCGAACTGGCGGCGCACCGGGTGATCGGCCTGTTGCGCGATATTGTCGCGGGTTGCGGGGTGGTCAAGACTGCACAGGTCTCGACGATCGACCTGGGCGGTGGGCTGGGGATCTCCTATCTGCCATCCGACGATCCCCCACCCGTGCACGAACTCGCGGAAAAGCTGTCGGTCATCGTTCGCGATGAATCGGCCCGCGCCGGCCTGCCCGAACCCCGGTTGGTCGTCGAGCCCGGCCGAGCGATCGCCGGACCGGCCACGATCACACTCTACGAAGTGGGCACGGTCAAAGATGTGACGGTCGCATCCAATTTGCGACGGCGCTATGTCAGCGTCGACGGCGGGATGAGCGATAACATCCGCACCGCGCTCTACGGTGCAGAATACGACGTCCGGTTGGTTTCACGCGCAAGCGATGCTTCGCCGGCATTGGCGCGGATCGTCGGAAAGCACTGTGAGAGCGGCGATATCGTCGTCAGGGATACCTGGGTGAACGACGACGTCCGGCCCGGTGATCTGCTCGCCGTGGCAGCCACGGGTGCGTACTGCTATTCGATGTCGAGTCGTTACAACCTGATCGGTCGTCCACCCGTGGTGGCCGTCCGCGACGGCCGCGCCCGCTTGCTTCTGCGCCGCGAGACCGTCGACGATCTCCTGAGTTTGGAGGTGACGCCGGCAATGAGTATCGAGCGAGGAGCGAAGGCGGATCGCGCATGAATACAACCGAAAAACCGGTGGGCGTTGCGGTGTTGGGACTGGGCAACGTCGGAAGCCAGGTGGTGCGGATCATCGAGGACAGCTCGGCTGATCTGGCCGCCCGCATCGGTGCGCCGCTGGAGCTGCGGGGGGTCGGTGTGCGCCGGGTTGCTGCCGACCGCGGTGTGCCGGTTGAGCTGCTGACGAGCGACATCGATGCACTCGTGTCGCGCGACGACATTGACATCGTCGTCGAGCTGATGGGTCCCGTCGAGCCGGCACACAAGGCGATTCTCGGTGCGCTGGAAGGCGGCAAGTCTGTCGTGACCGCGAACAAGGCACTACTTGCCCAATCCACCGGTGAGCTCGCTTCGGCAGCCGAGCGCGCACATGTTGATTTGTACTTCGAAGCGGCCGTCGCAGGCGCAATTCCGGTGATCCGCCCGTTGACGCAGTCGTTGGCCGGTGACACGGTCCTGCGGGTTGCCGGCATTGTCAACGGCACCACTAACTACATTCTGTCCGAGATGGACAGTACCGGTGTCGATTACGAGACCGCGCTCGCCGACGCCGGCGCGCTCGGATACGCCGAGGCGGACCCGACCGCCGATGTCGAGGGTTACGACGCCGCCGCGAAGGCGGCGATACTGGCGTCCATCGCATTCCACACCCGCGTCGCGGCCGACGACGTCTACCGCGAGGGGATCACGAAAGTCACTCCGGCCGACTTCGCGTCCGCACGGGCGCTCGGCCGGACCATCAAACTGCTGTCGATCTGCGAGCGGATCACCACCGACGGCGGCCAGGAACGGGTCTCGGCCCGGGTGTACCCGGCGTTGGTGCCACTCACCCACCCGCTGGCGGCGGTCAACGGCGCATTCAACGCCGTCGTGGTGGAGGCCGAAGCGGCCGGCCGGCTGATGTTCTACGGCCAGGGTGCCGGCGGAGCACCGACTGCCTCGGCTGTGATGGGCGATGTGGTCATGGCTGCGCGCAACCGGGTGCAGGGTGGACGCGGGCCGCGCGAGTCAAAGTACGCCCGGCTGCCGGTCTCGCCGATGGGGATGATCAGCACGCGCTACTACGTCAGCATGAATGTCGCCGACCGGCCCGGCGTCTTGGCGACCGTGGCAGCGGAATTCGCCAAACGTGAGGTGAGCATCGCCGAGGTGCGCCAAGAGGGCGTCGTCGACCAGGGCGGGCAGCGTATCGGCGCGCGCATCGTGGTGGTCACTCACGAAGCCACCGACGCCGCGCTGTCCGACACTGTGGCCGCGCTCGCGGGCCTCGACGTGGTGCAGAACGTCGCCAGTGTGCTGCGGTTGGAGGGAGCCAGCGAATGACCGTCACCAAGGCCGGGCGCGTTCACCATCCCTGGCCGGGGCTGATCGCTGCCTATCGCGACCGTCTGCCGGTCGGCGACGACTGGACTCCGGTGACGCTTCTCGAGGGCGGCACGCCTTTGGTGCGTGCGACGAAGCTCTCCGAAATGACACGGTGCACCGTGCATCTCAAGGTCGAGGGGGCCAACCCTACGGGTTCAT
>JAFAWC010000581.1 GCA_019242135.1 Mycobacteriaceae bacterium
GGTCGTGGTCAGCGAGGGCGATGAGGTCGGGGCGGGAGACATGTTGGTGCTGCTGGAGTCGATGAAGATGGAAATCCCCGTGCACGCCGAGAAGGCCGGCACCATCACCGAGCTGAAGGTCGCCGAGGGCGACGTGATCCGCGCCGGTGACCTCATCGCCGTCATCGACTAGCCGAGCAGGCTGACCGGGAAGAGTTATGTCCACCCTCGGTGAACTGCTCGCCGAGCACACGGTTCTCCCGGGCGACGCGGTTGATCATCTGCACGCGGTGGTCGGTGAGTGGCAGTTGCTCGCCGACCTGTCGTTCGCGGACTACCTGATGTGGGTGCGCCGCGACGACGGCGCCCTGGTCTGTGTCGCCCAGTGCCGGCCCAACACCTCACCGACGATGCTGCTCACCGACGCCGTGGGCACCGTCGCCGGGGCCGAGCAGTGGCCGCAGGTCACCGCGGCGTTCGGCTCGGGGACGATTGGCAAAGGGACGACCGGCTCGGGGACCAACGGCTGGGGGGCGGTCGGCGCCGACACGCACGCCGGGGTGCAAGCCGTCCCGGTCCGGCACGGCGAGGCGGTGGTGGCGGTGCTGACCCACCAGGCCGCGGCGGCCGCGCGCCACAACTACAGCCCGCTGGAGCTCGCCTACCTCGACTGCGCGACCGACCTTCAGCACATGATGGCCGAGGGCACGTTTCCCGACGTCGGCGACCTGCCGGTGTCGCGGTCGAGCCCGCGGGTGGGTGACGGTTTCATCCGGCTCGACGTCCGAGGCAACGTGCTGTTCGCCAGCCCCAACGCGCTGTCGGCCTACCACCGGATGGGACTGTCCTCCGAACTCGAAGGTCAGCACCTCGTCATCGTGACGCGGCCGTTGATCTCCGATCCGTTCGAGGCCCACGAACTCGCCGAGCACATCCGTGACTCGCTGGCCGGTGGCTCCAGCATGCGCCTGGAGGTCGACGCCGGGGGCGCGGCCGTGCTGCTGCGCACGCTGCCGCTGGTGGTGCACGGCGAATCCGTCGGGGCGGCCGTGCTGATCCGCGACGTCACCGAGATCAAACGTCGCGACCGCGCATTGCTGTCCAAGGACGCGACGATCCGCGAAATTCACCACCGGGTGAAAAACAATCTGCAGACCGTCGCCGCCCTGCTGCGGCTGCAGGCCCGCCGGACGTCCAACCCGGAGGGCCGTGAGGCGCTGATCGAGTCCGTGCGCCGGGTGTCGTCGATCGCCCTGGTGCACGACGCGCTGTCGATGTCGGTTGACGAGGAAGTGAACCTCGACGAGGTCATCGATCGGATTCTGCCGATCATGAACGATGTCGCCGGCGTGGACACGCGGGTGCGCGTCGGCCGGGTCGGCACCCTGGGTGTGCTCGACTCCGACCGCGCGACCGCGCTGATCATGGTCGTCACCGAACTGGTCCAGAACGCGATCGAGCACGCCTACGACCCCTCGGGAACGCACGGCAACGTGACGATTCGGGCCGAGCGTTCGGCACGCTGGCTCGACGTCGCCGTTCACGACGACGGCCGCGGTCTGCCCGCCGGGTTCAGCCTGGAAAAGTCGGATCGGCTGGGACTGCAGATCGTGCGCACCCTGGTGTCCACTGAGCTGGACGGCTCACTGGGCATGCACGACGCACCGGGCGGGGGAACCGACGTCGTCCTGCGGGTCCCGATCGGGCGCCGGCGCCTGACGCAGTAGATGATCTGGCGGGCGACCTTGGCGCACAACAATGCCGGCGCGAAATTGCCGCGCCGGAATTGTCGATTGGTTTCTCAGACCGAGCTGCGCGCCCGGGTCCGCGCGGTGCGCCGCTTCAATGCCCGGCGCTCGTCCTCGCTCATGCCGCCCCAGACGCCGGCGTCCTGGCCGGAATCCAGCGCCCACGTCAGGCATTCGGTGGTCACCGGACAGCGATTGCAGACCAGCTTCGCCTCCGCGATCTGCGCAAGCGCCGGTCCGCTGTTACCCACCGGGAAAAACAGCTCCGGGTCCTCATCGCGACAGACCGCCTTATGGCGCCAATCCATGTGATTACTCCTTGCTGCGTGCGCGCGCGGACGCACTAATCTCTTCGGCTGTTAATGCGTGCACGCCAAATGTTTCGGCACTGTTGCAACCGATCGTTTCACAGGCTCAACAGATGTCAATAGCGCTCGTTAACTCGTGGGCAATGTCACTATCGGAAACAGTTCGGTGATTCTCCACCCGGTTGTACTACGGTCAACCACCCTACTCTCTCGCAATCACCCAGGCGAAGACTTAATCCCCAGGTCAGCATCGTCTGGCGGAGGCGCGACGACCGCCAGCGCCCGCGGCACGGCGGTGAACGTCATCGCGCGCCGAGGACCGAGGTATTCGCCGTCGATCTGGCAGGCCGCGGGTGTGTCGCACGTCACACCAAGCCAGGGCAGGTCGTCGTCGCGGATCAGGTGCTTGGCCCTCATGCGTGGCCGCTTGGCCATCATCTGGCGGACCAGTCGCAGATTGGCGAACACATTCATGCTGGTGGTCGCGAACACGCCGATGCCCACCTCGTAGGTGGTGGTGGGATTCGTCCACAGCGGACGATTGTTGGCGTAGGTCCACGGGCTGGAGTTGGACACGAACACGAAGTGAACGCCGGCAATCGGGTCCCGCCCGGGAAGCCGCAGCGTCATCGTCGGCTCCCGGCGGGCACTGCGCAGCACGAGCGGGACGGCGGTGCGCACGTAGCGCCCGGCGGTCACCTTGCGACCCTTCTCGCGCTGCGCGTCGACCGCCGCCACCACCTCGCCGTCAACGCCCAGTCCGGCCGTGAACACCGCCCACCGTTCGCCGCAGTCCATCAGGCCGATCCGGCGCCAGCCCCCGGCGCGGTGCGCGCCGAGCAGATCGACGAGTTGGTTAGTGGCCTCCACGGGCCCGGGGCTGATGCCCAGCGAGCGCGCGATGACGTTGGCCGAGCCGCCGGGCACCACGCCGATGGCCGGGCAGCGCGGCGGCGGTCCGCTGCCCGGTTCGCCGAGCACGCCGTTGACCACTTCGTTCACCGTGCCGTCGCCGCCGTGCACGATCACCACGTCCACCCCGGCGAGGGTGGCGGCGCGCGCGATGGCGGTCGCATGACCGCGGTGATCGGTGTGCTCGACCGTCAGGTGCGCCCGGCTTTCCAGCGCGTGGGCCAGCAGGTCGCGTGCCGCCGGGGTGGTCGACGTCGCGTTCGGGTTCACGATCAGCACCGCGCGCACGAGCGATGAGCCTAACCGCGCATCGATACCCTGAGGACTGTGACTGGTGCGGTCCCTCCCGTAGTGCGCGGCACGGGTGTCGTGGTGCTACTCGAGGGGCTCGCCGCGTTGATCGTCGCGGTGGCGCTGGTGATCGGCGGCATCCGCGGCGCAGACGCGAAGATCGCCTACGGCACCGCGGGCTGGTTCGTGCTCGCCGGCGCGGCGGTGACGGCGGCCGGCTGGGCGCTGTGGCGGGGCCGGCGGTGGGGGCGCGGGGTCGCGGTGTTCGTGCAGCTGCTGCTGCTCGGAGTGGCCTGGTACATGCTGTCGGGCTCGCACCGCCCGGAGTTCGGCGTGCCGCTCGGGGTCGTCGCACTGCTCACGCTGGTGCTGCTGTTTTCCGGTCCGGCGTTGAAATGGGCTGCATCTCATCAAGACTCAGCGAGCTCAGACAACGCGGGGCCGGACACCCGGTAGGTGGTCCACTCGGTCAGCGGTGTCCCGCCGAGCTGCTCGTAGAGCGCGATCGCGTCGACGTTATCGTCCAGCACCGCCCAGGACAGCCGGGTGTAGCCGTTGGCGACGCAGTGCGACGCCA
>JAFAWC010000665.1 GCA_019242135.1 Mycobacteriaceae bacterium
TCGGTGCGCGCTTCATGGCCGACATAGCCCACATCGCGGGCCTGATCGCGGCGGGTGTGCACCCGAGTCCAATCCCGTATGCCGACGTGGTCACCACCACCACGCATAAAAGTCTGCGCGGACCACGCGGTGCGTTGATTCTGTGCAAGCAAGAACACGCCAGAGCGATCGATCGCACGGTCTTCCCTGGCATTCAGGGCGGCCCCCACCTGGCGGCGGTCGCTGCCAAGGCGGTCTGCTTCCACGAAGCCATGCAGCCCGAATTTCGGGCCTACCAGCAGCAGGTGGTGGACAATGCGCGCGCGCTCGCCGACGGGCTGCTCCGTGGCGGCCTGCAGCTGGTCTCAGGCGGCACCGACAACCACCTGCTGGTCATCAAGCTGCTGGATCGCGAGTACTCAGGCAAGGCACTGGCCCGGGCCCTGGAGGCCACCGGGATCATCACAAGCATGTCCACGGTGCCAGGCGAAACGCGAAAGCCCGCGGTGACCAGTGGCGTTCGCTTCGGCACACCGGCGATCACCACCCGCGGAGCAACCGAGGGCCAGATGCGGCGCGTCGCACAAATCGTGAGTACGGTTGCCGAAAACCCGGCCGACGAACTCGGTCTCAGCCGCCTGCGCGGTGAGGTGGAAGCGATCGCGCGCGAACTCACGCCACTCTGATGGTTCGCATGCGACCGTTCCTGGCGCTGCTCGGCCTGATGCTTTATGCGCTGGCGGCAACGGCGGTCCAGGCGCAGTCCGCCCAATCCGAAGTGGTTGTCGGCAAGATCGACGGCATCATCAACCCCGTGATGGCCTCCTATGTCGACCGGGTCATCACGGACGCGGAGCGCACCCAGGCGCAGGCTGTCGTCTTCTATATGGACACCCCGGGCGGCCTCTCAGACGCAATGCGCGACATCAATCTGCGGATCGAGCGCTCGAGTGTCCCGGTGCTGGTCTACGTCGCACCCAACGGCGCCCGGGCGGGCTCAGCTGGCGTCTACATCAGCTATGCCGCGCATCTGGTCGGCATGGCGCCAGCCACCAACATCGGCTCGGCCACGCCCATCGCAGAGGACACCAACGGTGGCGAGGCGCAGATGTCGCCTGAGATGAAGGCCAAAGTCACCAACGACGCGGTCGCGGGCATCCGCGCGCTCGCCGACCAGCGCCAGCGCAATGCGGATTGGGCCGAGCAAGCGGTGCGTGAAGGCGCCAACCTCACGGCCGCCGACGCACTCCAGCAACACGTCGTGAACTACGTCGCCGCCGATCTGCCCGACCTGCTGCGCCAAGCAGATGGCGCCACGGTCACGGTTGCCAACAACGTTCCCGCCACGCTGCATACGGCTAACGCGTCGACACGCGCGGCCGACATGTCGGCGCTCGAATCCTTCCTGCTGACCATTACCAACCCGACCATCGCCTACATCCTGCTCAGCATGGGCAGCCTGGGATTGTTGCTCGAGCTCTATAACCCTGGCTCGGTCTTCCCGGGCGTGATCGGCGGCATCTGCCTGCTGCTGGCGTTCTACGCGCTGGGGACCCTGCCGCTCAATTTCGCTGGCCTCGCGTTGATCGCCTTCGGCATCCTGTTGTTCGCTCTTGAACCGTTCCTCACCGCGCATGGCATCCTCGCCGCCGGCGGCGCGGTTTCGTTCGTCTTCGGCAGCATCCTGCTCATCAACATTCCGGATGCACCGTTCCTGCAGGTCTCGCCGTTCGCCATCGTGCTTGTCACCACGGTCCTGGTGGCATTCTTCGGCTTGCTGATCGCGGCGATCGTCCGCGGCCGCCGCCGCAGAGTGGTGACCGGCCGCGAGGGGTTGATCGGCACCACCGGCCTGGTGCGACGCGACATCGAGCCTGGTCGCACCGGCATCGTGCTGGTACACGGCGAGTTGTGGCAGGCCGTGGCGCCCGAGGGCCGGCTGAGTGCCAGCGAACAGGTGGTGGTCCAGTCGCTGGACGGTTTGCTGCTCACCGTACGCCGCGCCGCCGAAGCGGTCCCCGCACCACCGCGCCCAGCCGCTCCCGCCGTGGCCAAATCCAATACCGCCCGCGCTTGAGTTCGCCC
>JAFAWC010000686.1 GCA_019242135.1 Mycobacteriaceae bacterium
ACCTCATCGCCCTCGCTGACCACGACCTGCAGCACACTGGCCACGATCTCCGCGTGGACGTGTTCGGCCATTGCTACCCCGTTCGTCTACCTGTGCGCCCCCCGTGCCTTTCATCGAACCACAACCGGCCGTGAGAGGATGGACCCGAGTCAACAGCGACGCCAGCCGCGGCACCGGCCGCGGCCACCTGGCAAGTCAACGGCACAGGAGGATCCGATGGCCAAGCGCGGCCGGAAGAAGCGCGACCGCAAGCACAGCAAGGCCAACCACGGCAAGCGGCCCAACGCCGGCGCGAAAAAGTAGCCGCTGTTCGTCCGTGATGATCGTCTAGTACTTGATGATCGTGGTCCGGCTGATTTCCATCATCAGTCGCTGACGCAGCCGTTCGGGGGCCTTCTCGCCGCCGCACTTGGCAGCGATCAGGTGCTTGATCTTCTCCTCGACGCCGTACTGGCGCAGGCAGCCCGGGCAGGCCTCCAGGTGGTGGCGCAGCTTGTCGCGGGTCTCGGGCGTGCACTCACCGTCGAGCAGCGTCCAGACTTCGGCCATCACGGCCGCGCAGTCGGCGTCGTCGTGCTCGGGATCGACGGGGCCGCAGCCGCTCATGTCGTCTCGGCGGTCGTGCTCATCAGAACTCACGATGACACCTCCTCCGCGGCTTGTCCACGCACGAACCCGCGCTCCCTGGCCACGTTGGCGAGCAGTTCGCGCAGTTGGCGCCTGCCGCGGTGCAGCCGCGACATCACGGTCCCGATCGGGGTGTCCATGATTTCGGCGATCTCCTTGTACGGGAAGCCCTCGACGTCGGCGTAGTAGACGGCCATCCGGAATTCCTCCGGCAGCTGTTGCAAAGCCTCTTTGATCTCGGTGTCGGGCAACGCCTCCAGGGCCTCCACCTCCGCCGAACGCAGCCCGGTCGATGAATGCTCGGCATTGGCGGCCAGCTGCCAGTCGGTGATCTCCTCGGTGGGATACTCCGACGGCTGACGCTGCCGCTTGCGGTAGCTGTTGATGTAGGTGTTGGTCAGGATGCGGTAGAGCCACGCCTTGAGGTTGGTGCCCTCTTTGAATGAGCGGAAGCCGGCGTAGGCCTTGACCATCGTCTCTTGCAGCAGGTCCTCGGCGTCGGCGGGATTGCGGGTCATGCGCAGTGCGCCGCCGTAGAGCTGGTCGAGCAACGGGATCGCGTCACGCTCGAAGCGTGCCGTCAGCTCGGCGTCGGTCTCGGTGGTCCCGGCGCGTTCCGGCGGTACGGCCGGGTCCGCGCCATCGACCTCGCTCATCGCGATCCCTTCCCACGCGCCGTCGTCGAACACCACCGGCAGCGGTGCCGGCCGTTCCAGACACGCGGTCGCCACCCTGACTCCTTCCCAATCGTAGAACCGGCCCTGACTGCACCCAACAACACTGGCCCGCCGGGACGTTGTTCCCACGCGCAATCCGCACCGCCGGCCCGCGGCGGCGCGGACTGCGCGCGCGGCTAGGGTCTTGTCCCATGTCCCTTTCCGGCAAGACCATGTTCATCTCCGGCGCCAGCCGCGGCATCGGCCTGGCGATCGCCAAGCGCGCGGCAGCCGACGGCGCCAACATCGCGTTGATCGCCAAGACCGCCGACCCGCACCCGAAGCTGCCCGGCACCATCTACACCGCCGCCAAGGAAATCGAAGAGGCCGGCGGCCAGGCGCTGCCGATCGTCGGCGACATCCGCGACGGCGACGTCGTCGTCGCTGCCGTCGCCAAGGCGGTGCAGCAGTTCGGCGGGATCGACATCTGTGTGAACAACGCCTCGGCGATCAACCTTGGGTCGGTCGCCGAAGTGCCGCTCAAGCGTTTCGACCTGATGAACGGGATTCAGGTGCGCGGCACGTACGCGGTGTCGCAGACCTGCATCCCGCACATGGCCGGGCGCGACAACCCGCACATCCTGACCTTGTCCCCCCCGATCCGGCTGGAACCGAAGTGGCTCACGCCCACCCCGTACATGATGGCGAAGTACGGGATGACGTTGTGCGCCTTGGGGTTAGCCGAGGAGCTGCGCGACGAGGGCATCGCGTCGAACACGCTGTGGCCGCGCACGCTGGTGGCCACCGCAGCCGTGCAGAACCTACTCGGCGGGGACGAGGCGATGGGCCGGGCCCGCAAGCCCGACGTGTACGCCGATGCCGCGTACGCGGTCTTCGCCAAGCCCGCCCGCGAATTCACCGGCAACACCCTGCTGTGCGAGGACGTGTTGCTGGAATCCGGGGTGACCGACCTGTCCGGGTATGACTGCGTGCCGGGTTCGACGCTCGGCGTGGACTTGTGGGTGGACACCCCGAACCCGCCCGGCTACACCGGCCCGTAGCGCGTTTGGGCCTCGCCTACCGGAGGTATCCGGTGGCCGACGTCTGCCGATGCTGATTCGAGTGTGCGCGACGTTCCCCGGCTTTCCGAAGGAAGATCATGGTTGCGTTCACCACCCGAGACCGAGTGCGGCAGTGCCTCAACACCGTTGATTTCCCGGCCAACAAGATTCGGTTGGTCCAGGGCGCCGCGCGCAGCGGTTGTGACGAGGCCACCGCCCACGCGCTGCGCGCGATCCCGCCGGGGACTTACGCGAACCTCGGGGAGGTGCTCGCCGCGGTGCGCCTGACCGACGACGTCGGCGACCACCGCAGCGCGTAACGCCGCGCAGACCCGCCGCGTCACGCCCCGCACACCCCGACGCCGAACAGCAGCCACGGCCACAACGCGCCGGTCGTCAGAAACGCTGCAATGTCAGAACCCGCAGGCATCCGTGTTCGTAGCGCGGTGTCCAGCAGCTGCACCTGCTCGGCGTGGAAGAACGCCCACGTCAGTCCGACCATGACGTAGACGACCAGCAGCCACATCACGATCTCGATCATCGCCTCGACACTCACCCGGTAGCCCAGTAATCGGCGCAGCACCACAACACCCCTCACACCAGCGCGCGGTGGTCGCGCACGCGCAGCCGGACATCGGCCAGCAGCAGATAGCTACCGCCCTGACGGACGAACACCGGCAGGAACCTGTTGACGAAAGCCGCCGACCGGAACAGCCGCTCGAACTGGCGCTGACGGAAGTCGCTCCAGGGCAGGCCCATGGCGTCGCGGAACACCGGGGCCAAAAAACCGGTGGTCGAAAACTTCAGCAACGCGCGGAAGGGCAGCCCGAGGATGCCGATGAGCGCTCGCGCGAAGAGAAAGCGGGAAGTGATCATCCGAAGGTTCAGCAGGTCGAGCAGATAGCGGCGGACCGTCTCGTCGATGCTCACCCGCAGGCAGGCCTGGTCCCAGTAGTCGTCGAACTCCGCGCGCGTGGGCGGCCACTGATCCTCGGTGACTTGCAGCGTGGTTCCCAGCGTCCAGGCCGACCGGTAGAACTGCTCGGCCTGTTCGGGCGTCATCTCCCCGCGCAGCAGCTGATAGGCATCCTCCAGTCCCACGAACAGGCATGCGGCGACCCACATCTGGAGTTCGCGATCGAACGCGTTGTAGCCCACCGGGCTGTCGGCGGTCGACTTGACGTGCACGTGCGAGCTGTCCACCGCCTTGCGGATGGCGGCACGGTCCTCGGCGGTGCCCAGAATCGCCACCGCCAGGTACTGGAACGTGGTCCGGGCCCGTTTCCACGGGTGTTTGAACA
>JAFAWC010000716.1 GCA_019242135.1 Mycobacteriaceae bacterium
CGAGCTGCGTGCGGCGGCGGCGCGGACGCAAGACGCAAGGGCCTCGCGTCACGGCGCTTTCGCGCTCGAAACCTAATGGTTGAAGGCCATGGTCCGCGCACTGAGGGCCGACGCGCAGGCATTTCTCAAGGAGCTGCCATAGCCCGCCTCAACTTATATCACATTTCAGATTCGGATTTCAGATGGTCTTCCAAGGCTATCTGCCGAGCAGCCTAAACGCGCTGCCGGCTTCATTCCTCATCGCTGCGCTGATCCTGGTCGGCGTGTTCTTCATCGTGCCGATTCTCGGCTGATTAACGATTCAGCAACGTTCCATTAGCCCGACGTTTGCATTCTGTCAGGCTCAGTTCCTTCGGTACCGCAAGGCTCGGGGCGGTGATCGGGCTGTCTGAATGTGTCTATACAAAGGGGCTTGCCTCGGCGCGAATCGGTGTGATTCGCTCGGCTCATGTTTATCGATGTGGTGCCGAACGGACGCTCCGCTTCCGCGGTGCTGCTGCGCGAGAGCTATCGCGAGGGCAGCAAGGTCAGAAAGCGGACGCTCGCCAATCTGAGCAAGCTACCGAGGTCCGTTGTCGATGGACTGCGCGTGCTGCTGCAGGGCGGCACGGTCGTTGCTCGACCCGAGGAGGTGTTCGAGATCCAGCGGTCGCTGCCGCACGGCCACGTCGCCGCGGTGATCGGGATGATGCGCAAGCTCGATCTGCCGCGGCTTCTCAGTCGGACGGTTTCGCGCGAGCGCGACCTGGCCCTGGCATTGATCGCCAGCCGCCTCATCGCGCCGGGCTCCAAGCTGGCGACCGCTCGGGCGCTCTCGCCGGAAACGGCCAGTTCCAGCCTGGGGCGGGTGCTCGATCTCGGCGTCATCGAGGAACGGAAGATTTATGCCGCGCTCGACTGGCTGGGCGAACGACAAGATCGCATCGAGCGATCGCTGGCCCGCCGTCACCTAAAGAACGGCGCGCTGGTGCTGTATGACATCTCGTCCTCCTATGTTGAGGGCCGCTGCTGTGAGCTTGCCCGGCACGGGTATAGATCCCATGGGGGTGAATAGCGACCCGCTCCCTCGCAGAGTGAGGTTGCTGAACCCCACTCTGGAGACGACGATGCGAGCTGCCGCTCATCGACTTGAAGACCAAACCGCCATCAGCACCAATCGTGGCGCGATTTTTATCTCGTTGGAACTGAGCCGTTCGACCTGGCTTGTCACCTCTCTCTTGCGAGACGGCGGGGAGAAGATGTCGAAGTATTCGGTGCGCGGCGGAGATGCCGCTGGACTGCTGCAGCGGTTCCGGCAACTGCAGGAAAAAGCCACCCTGTTGCAGGGATCAGCGGGATGAACGCGCTGACCCCAACCATCGTCCGGTTTCAGGCGATACGGACGGATCTCGGGCGCACAAGCTCCAGCATGCGGTTCAGGGCGTTTGCAGCAACTGCTGCTTCCGTTGCCTGACGGCGATGCGTCCGCAAGCGCTGCGAGCCCATACGGCCGCGATCAGCGATTTGCTGAAGATGCCGATCACGCTGCGTCGGAGCCGTGCTCGCCGTGGCGCTCGGCACGGCGGTCGCGCGTGGCGGCACGATGATCGCGGCGCCGGGATGGCGTTCGGCAACCGCCTCGTAGACGTCGTCTCGGTCGTACGCGCCGTCACCCGTAAACGACGTGATCGGGCCCGCCTGATCGAGCAGCGGGCCAACTTGGGAACCGTCATCGACATCGTTGATGGTCAGTTCCGTCGCCATGATCTGCCCGGTGCCGGCATCCACACTTATGTGGAGTTTGCGCCAGGATCGACGCGTCCGCGTGCCGTGCTTCTCGACCAACCACTCGCCCGAGCCGCACAGTTTCAAACCTGTGCTGTCCACGAGTAAATGCACCGGTTCGGTTCCCGAACGCGGTCCCGGAAATACCTGCAACGTCTCGGCCCGCCGGCTCAGGGTGGAGTGGTCGGGAATGGCGAGATCAAGACCGAGCAGGCGAACGATGGACCCGATCAGCCCCTCGGTTTGACGCAGCGCGGCGTCATACTCCGCCCAATTCGTCACGTTATGCCGCTGCCTTGGGATGTGGTGACGGCGGTCTTGGTTGACCTTGAACGGCACGACAGGTCCCCCGGGTCAGGAAAGGTGCCACTCTCCTACCCG
>JAFAWC010000173.1 GCA_019242135.1 Mycobacteriaceae bacterium
ACCCACCACGTCGAGCGACCGGGTGTCATCAATATTTCCTCCTTCACCCGTGTCGGGCCGGGTACGTATTCGACAGTCGACCTCGTCCAAGACAATGCTGAGTGGTTGTTTCATCTGAAACGCTGCAATGTTTCGCTCATGTGAACGGATCCGGGGTCGACGTTTCGGCGGTGTTACATCTCCGCTGTCGTCGGTCACCCAAGCAGCGCGTCGACGAACGCAGCCGGCTCGAACGGTGCGAGGTCATCGGGGCCCTCACCGAGTCCAACCAGCTTGACTGGCACTCCCAGATCCTGCTGCACCCGAAATACGATCCCGCCCTTGGCGGTGCCGTCCAGTTTCGTCAGCGCGACGCCGGTGATGTCCACGACGTCCGCGAACACTCGGGCCTGCGCGAGACCGTTCTGTCCGATCGTTGCGTCGAGCACCAACAACACCTCGTCGACGGCCGCGCGCCGGCTGACAACCCGTTTGACCTTGCCCAGCTCATCCATCAATCCGGTTTTCGTGTGCAACCGCCCTGCGGTGTCGATGACCACGACGTCGGCGCCATCCTTGATACCCGCATCGACGGCATCGAACGCGACCGATGCCGGATCGGCGCCCTCCGCGCCGCGAACCACGTGGGCACCCACCCGGGCCGCCCAGGTCTGCAGCTGGTCGGCCGCAGCAGCTCGGAAGGTGTCGGCGGCCCCGAGGACCACTCGGCGGCCGTCCGCTACCAGCACGCGCGCCAGCTTCCCCACCGTGGTGGTCTTTCCGGTGCCGTTGACGCCGACCACAAGCAACACCGAGGGGCTCCCCGCGTGTGGCAGCGCCTTGATTGACCGGTCCAGGCCCGGCTGGAGTTGGGAGATAAGGACCTCGCGCAGCACTGCTCTGGCGTCGGCCTCCGTGCGTACGGTGCTGCTGGCCAGCCGCGACCGCAGCGCCGAGACCACCGACTCGGTGACGGTCGGGCCGAGGTCAGCGACCAGCAGAGTGTCCTCCACGTCCTGCCACGAGTCTTCATCCAGGTCGCCGCCGCCCAGCAGACCGAGCATGCTGCGGCCAATTGCGTTCTGGGACTTCGACAATCGGCCGCGCAGCCGTTCCAGGCGGCCTTCCGGTGGGGCGATGGCGCCGACATCGGGCTCCGGAGGCGCGATGACGCCGACATCGGGTTCCGGGGCCGCGATGACGCCCTCCGGTTCCGGAGGCGCCTCGACGTCGGGCTCCGGAGGCGCGAGGGCGCCGACATCGGGCTCCGGAGGCGCGATGGCGCCGACATCGGGCTCCGGAGGCGCCTCGACATCGGGCTCCGGCAGATGCACATCGGCAATCGGTCGTTTGACCGAGTCCCGCGGGATCGTGGCGTCGTCACCGACGGCAGGCAGGCCGGTGGTGTCGATACGCTCGGCGGGCGGTGCTGACGATTCGGCGAACATGATGCCCGATGAGGCGGTGTAGCCGCCGGACCGGTCGATCGGTGTGGCAGTGTCAGACCGTGACAGTGTGATCCGTCGCCGCCGGTACAGCACCAGGCCGACCGCGACGGCGGCGACAACCAGGACGGCGACGACAGCGAGTGCGATCCACAGACCTTCTTCTCCCACCCGGCCATTCTCCCAATGGGGCTTGCACACGATGATCGGCCCCAACCCGGATGCACGAAACGGCCCCGACACGGCCGGGATGGCTCGGCGCAAGCGCAGGCATATCGACGTCTGCCTGAGCTGGGATGTCGAGCACGGCGCGGTGACCACCGGGCTGGAGCGCTATGGGTTGCCCTACAACGCGCTGACGCAGACCAATCTTGGCGAGATCGATCTGACTACCGACTTCCTCGGCCGCCGGCTGCGCGCGCCGGTCCTGGTCGGCGCTATGACCGGTGGTGCGGAGCTTTCCGGCACGATCAATCGCAACCTTGCTGCCGCCGCCCACCAGCTCGGTATCGGGATGATGCTCGGATCGCAGCGAATCATGCTCGACAGCGCGCTGGGCGAGCGGGCGGCCGACAGTTTCATGGTGCGCGACATCGCGCCCGAGGTGCTGCTGATCGGCAACATCGGCTTGTCGCAGTTGACCAAGACCACGCTGCCCGACCTGGTCAAAGCGCTCGACCGGGTCGGTGCCGACGCGTTGGCTGTGCACACCAATCCCCTGCAGGAGGCGATCCAGACCGGCGGCGACACCGATTTCTCCGGATCGGTCACCAGACTGCGCGATGTTTCGGAAGCGCTCGGCTACCCGATCCTGCTCAAAGAGGTCGGCCACGGGATCGGCGCGGCGGCGGTCACCGAACTGCTGCGGCTGCCGGGCGGGTTGCCCGTCGCCGCGCTCGACGTCGCCGGGGCCGGCGGCACGTCGTGGGCGCGGGTCGAGCAGTTCGTGCGCTACGGCGAATTGCGTTACCCCGAACTGGCCGACTGGGGTGTCCCGACTGCACAGGCGGTCATCGAAGTGCGGCGCGCGCTGCCGGAGGTTCCGCTCGTGGCCTCGGGCGGCATCCGCAGCGGGGTGGACGCCGCGAAGGCGATCGGGCTCGGCGCGGACGTCGTGGCGGTGGCGCGGCCGCTGCTTGCGCCGGCGATCACGTCGGCCGCGGCCGTGCTGGACTGGCTGCAGCGCTTCATCGACGAGCTGCGGATCTGTCTGCACGGCTGCGGCGCCGGCAGTCTGGCGGCGCTGCGGACCGTCGGCCTGCGCCGGGTGTGAATCGGTGCCTATGCGTGTTGTGAGCCCGCGGAAACGAGTTCCTGGCCGCGCATGCGCTGAGAGATGACCGCCGTGATGCCGTCATCGCGCATCGTCACCCCGTAGAGCGCATCGGCCACTTCCATCGTCGGCTTCTGATGAGTGATCACGAGCAGCTGTGACTGCGCCCGCAGCTGCTCGAAAAGCCCGAGCAGCCGGCGGAGGTTGACGTCGTCGAGGGCGGCCTCCACCTCGTCCATCACATAGAACGGCGAGGGCCGGGCCCGGAAGATCGCCACCAGCATCGCGATCGCCGCCAGCGCTTTTTCGCCGCCGGACAGCAGCGAAAGCCTCTTGATCCTCTTTCCGGGTGGCCGCGCCTCGACCTCGATGCCGGTCGTGAGCATGTCATCGGGGTCGGTCAGCAGCAGCCGGCCTTCGCCGCCGGGAAACAGCGCCTCGAATACGGCCCGGAATTCACGTTCGACGTCGGCGTAGGCCTCGCTGAACACCGACACGATCCGCGCGTCGACGTCGGCGACCACGCCGAGCAGGTCCTTCCGGGCCGCCTTGACGTCCTCCAGCTGGGTGGACAGGAAGTTGTAGCGCTCCTCCAGGGCCGCGAACTCCTCCAAGGCCAGGGGATTGACCCGGCCCAGCTCGGCGAGCTCGCGTTCGGCCTTCTTCGCGCGGCGCTCCTGCGTTGGCCGGTCGTATGGCATCGGGGCCGGCGCCCTCACGTGCTCTCCGCGTTCCCGTGCCTGTTCGAACTCGGACATCTCGAGATCGGACGGCGGCAGCGGCACGTCCGGGCCGTATTCGGTGATGAGGTCCGTGGCCGCCATGCCGAACTGTTCGAGTATGTGCTCCTCCAACTGCTCGATCCGCAGCGCCGCCTGCGCCTTGAGCACTTCGTCGCGGTGCAGCGCCTCGGTGAGCTTGCCGATCCTGGCGGTCAGCCCCGACACCGTCGAGCGGACCTGCGACATCGCAGCGGTGCGCTGGGAACGTTCGGTGGCGAGCGCGTCGCGGATTCGCGACGCGGCGGCAACGGCGTCGGCAAGCTCCAGTGCCACGTGCCGACCACCTTCGGCAACGACGGAGGCAACCGCGGCAGCGTGGCGCCGCGC
>JAFAWC010000087.1 GCA_019242135.1 Mycobacteriaceae bacterium
GCCGATCGGGATGGCGAGTCATCGGTCAAACCGGTTTCTCCGTTCCCAAATATTTCTTCTCCGACTACTTGCACAAATATACATGCAGTGATATCACAAACCTATGTCCGCAGACATAGATCATCTGACCTGTTCGGGAGGTGTGACACATGGTGTTGATGCGTACAGATCCGTTCCGGGAACTCGACCGGCTGACCCAGCAGGTGCTGGGCACCTCGGCCCGGCCCGCGGTCATGCCGATGGACGCCTGGCGCGACGGCGAGCAGTTCATCGTCGAATTCGATTTGCCCGGGGTCAAGGCGGATTCACTCGGCCTGGACGTCGAGCGCAACGTGCTGACCGTGCGCGCCGAACGCCCCGACGTCGATTCCAACCGTGAAATGGTGACCGCCGAGCGGCCGCGCGGGGTGTTCAGCCGCCAGCTGTTCCTCGGGGAAAACCTCGACACCGACAAGATCGAGGCCAACTACCACGACGGGGTCCTGCGACTGGCGATCCCAATCGCCGAACGGGCCAAGCCCCGCCGCATCGAAATCAGCCACGACGCCGAACAAACCGCGATCAACGCCTAACGGCCGTAGGGGCCGCCGTCACCCCAGCGACCGGCAGCGGCACGGCACTGTGACAACGAGGAGGTGATGCGTCGACAATCGAGAAACCAGTCGGTGGCCCGCGTGCCGTCCAACGAGTATTGCTGGGTATCGACCCCGCGCTGATGCACAATATGCGCGCGCACAGCCACTGATCGTGGCTCGTTTGGTGGACCGCACGGACGTCATCGATAAATGGGGTGGGGCGCGTTGTACGAGAGGTCAACGCGCGCCCCACCCCGCCAACGGCTTTCGGCGGGCTTGGAAAGAACACGGTGCCTGACGATGATCAACCCCTACTTAGCGCTCGGCGTGTCGCCGACGGCGACTCCAGCCGAGATCACCCACGCCTACCGCCGTCACCTGCGCGACCGCCACCCCGACAAACGCTCTCAGGAATCCAATTCAGCAGCCGACGAACAGCTGCGCCAAATTCTGGAAGCCTATGCCCTGCTACGTGACCCGCACCAGCGCGCCGCCTACGACCGCGCCCATCCCGCCCACCAACATACCGGCCCAGTCTCGATACCAGTGACACACACCGACCCGCCCGCTGACCAGCCGCCGCTATGGGCAGGACCCGTGCGCTGGCACTCCGATTAACGAATCACTACCGAAGCAACTGAGCAGCTCTTGGTCACACAAGACGGCATGTGCTCCGAAGGCGTCAACGGTGCGATCACCGTTTCGGGATCGTGCACGTGGCAGCCCAGCGCGAACGGGAGCATCCTGCACCGCCAGCAATAGTGTGCCGCCGCCTTCGAGGCCGCGCGTCGGCGCGCTCAACAAGGCGACAGACACCCCACCCGGACACCGACCAGAAGGACACACCGGCGCTAACTGCCTAAACCACTACAACGAAGAATCACCCGACGACGTCGCACACCACGTGCATGGACTTGACCGTAGGGTCCGGAAGTGCCTCGCGCCGTGCCGAATACACCTGCTTGGACCCGCGGTGCCCACTGCACGCGTCCGCGCCGGCAAGTCGACGATCAGCGGCAGGATCGAAACGGCCCCGAGGTGCGCACTCGTGCACTCGTTGCGCTAGCGTCACGACGTGGCTCGTCGAGACACCGCACCCTACGTCGAGCCGCGCGGGCGGCGGTCGGGCCGGCACACCCGCAGCATCGTCGCCCTAGCCGCCGCACTCGTGGTGGCGCTCGTGGCCTGTGACCGACACCCATCATCGGGGCCATCGCCGTCATCCGGGCCATCGCCGTCATCCGGGCCACCCGAACAGGCGCAGGTTGTGCTGCCGTTCGCCGGCCTCAACTGGCCCGAGGGCGTGGCGGTGGACAGTGCCGGAGACGTCTATGTCACCGACCAGAACAACCAACGGGTGCTGAAGCTCGCGGCGGGGACATCGACGCCGGCCGCGCTGCCGGTCACCGGCCTGCGCTCCCCTGGTCCGGTGGCGGTGGACAGCGCCGGTGACGTCTATGTCATCGACGCGGCAGACAACAGGATGCTGAAGCTGGCGGCGGGGGCCACGACGCCGGCCGTGTTGGCGTTCACCGGCCTCAAGGCTCCCGAGGGTGTAGCAGTTGACAGCGCCGGTGACGTCTATGTCAGCGACACCAACAACCACCGGGTGCTGAAGCTGGCGGCGGGGGCCACGACGCCGGAGGTCCTGTCGTCGATTCACGTCAACCTCCCGGGTCACATAGCAGTGGACAGCGCCGGGAACCTCTACGTGACCGACATGGCCAACTATCTAGTGCTCAAGCTGGCGGCTGGGGCCACCACCGAGGCGCCGCTGCCGTTCACCGGGCTCGACGACCCCGAGGGGGTGGCGGTCGACAGCGCCGGGAGCGTCTACGTCAGCGACACTAACAACCGCCGGGTGCTAAAGCTGGCGGCGGAGGCCACGGCGCAGTCGGTGCTGCCGTTCACCGGCCTCAAAAGTCCCCGCGGTGTCGCGGTGGACAACGCCGGAAACGTCTACGTCACCGAAGTCAACGGGGGCAACCGAGTGCTCAAACTGCCTGCGCAGTAAGACAACAGAGACAGAGCCTGGTCCAACCGCGTCGCTCGCTGAGTATCGTGGCCTTCCCGCGAGTAGCGTCACTCACCCCACAGGCCCGCCCGCCACGGCTTTTGGCGGATTGTTCCGCGTGAGTCTGCCTACGTCCTTCCAGCCGGGTTCTGGCTGGGTCCCGGGCTGCCATTGCCCATCGCAGAACTCACCGACGTGTCGGTGGCCGCGGCCGGTGAAAAGCCAGACGGGACGCTCGCCGTCGGTGCGCCGGCACCTGTGTCGGTGGCGGCGGCCGGCTGATTCCCGGACGGCATGCTTGCCGACGCAGCCGGAACCGGAGCCGGAGCGCTGCTTGTGGGGGCGGGGGGCGGTGGAGCGGGGTCGGCCGACGCGGTCGCAGCGACCACGACCGACAGCGCCACCGCTGCAAGCGGAGCGACTGCGATCGACGCGATAGTGGTTGTCTTCATGACTTCACTGGTTACCCACTCTCGCCGCAGTGAAGCTGTGATCCGGGCAGAACGTCGCCGTAAGCAGCAGATAGCGGGGCGCCTCACCCCGAGGGTGACGTGTCGGCGTTACCGGCCTTCCACTGTTCCCACGGGATGTTCCAGTCACCGAGGCCCTCGGTGCCCGGCAGCGTGCCACCCACCGTATTGACAACTTCAACGATGTCGCCGCGCTTGCTGTTGTTGTAGAACCAGATCGCGTTGCTCGGACTGACGTTCAAGCATCCGTGGCTAGTGTTGGTGTTGCCTTGCGCGCCCACCGACCACGGTGCGGAGTGAATGAAGATACCGCTGTAGGAGATCTGGGTCGCCCAGTCGACGTCCGTGCGATATCCGTTGGGCGAGTTGACCGGAACGCCGTACGTCGACGAATCCATGATGATGTGCTTGAACCGGTCACCGACGATGTAGATGCCGTTGCTGGTCGGCGTGCTGTTCTTGCCCATCGAGGTCGGCATCGTCTTGACGACTTCGCCGTTGCGGCGAACCGTGACCATCTTGGTGGTGTCGTCGGCGGTGGCGATCACTTCGTCGCCGATGGTGAAGTGCGTTTTGATGTCCTCCTCGCCGAACAGACCGCTGCCCATGTCGACGCCGTAGATGTCGGCGGCCACGTCCACCTGTGTGCCCGGCTTCCAGTATTTCTCTGGGCGCCAGCGCACTTCCCGGTTGTTCAGCCAGTAGAACGCGCCCTCCACCGGAGGGTTCGTGGTGATCTTGATGGCCTGCTGGGCGGCGAGCCGGTTCGGGATGTTCTCGTCGAAGCGGATCGCGACCGGCTCGCCGATGCCCACCACTTCGCCATCGTTGGGCAGCAGATAGGCCGAGGTCAGATTCTGCGGAGAATGCGTCCTGAACGTCATGCGCTGCGTTGTCTTGCCGCTGAGACCCAGCGCCTCGGCGGCCAACGTGTACTGCTTGTTGTAGCCGAGCGGTTCCGTGGTCGACCACGTCAGCCCGTCGGGGCTGAGCTGGCCTGCCACCGGCGTGCCATCGGTCCGGACCACACTGACAGCGCCCAGCACCCCGTCACCGGCTGTGACCGTCACGGGCTGGTCGACGGCCACACCGACCGCACCATCGGTCACCGAGGCCTGCAGCTTGGGAACCAGCAGATCGGCATAGGGGCTGGCCTTATCGAGGATCACCTTCGGCGGCGCGGGCGGTGTGTTGCTGTTGCAGCCGGTCGCGGCGAGCATCAGCGCCGGCACCACGGCACACGCGGCCAGTAGGTACCGATACCGCGGACGGGTCACCGAATGGGCCTGCCACATACTTTGCTCTTCCTCACTGCGCGGCTGACTCGAAGGCAATCTTGGCAATAGTCTAAGGGCACGATGGGCCCGCAGCGCGTCACTTGGCCGCCGCCGCGCGCATGACATGTGCCAGCTTTGGCGGCCTGGCGCTAGCCTGTTATTGTCGCTCGGCGACGCGCCGTTAGCTCAGTTGGTAGAGCAGCTGACTCTTAATCAGCGGGTCCGGGGTTCGAAACCCTGACGGCGCACCACACCACCGCCCACCCGGGTCGCGGTCGCGAGTCACAGGGCGTTTCCGCCTTCCCAGATCCCTTGTTCACGAACAGATTCAATGTCTCGTAAGCTGCCCGGTGACCGGCGTTCACCGCGCGCGGTAACGGATGGGGATGGGATGATGCCGGGAATGGACCAAGACGCCGACGTCGCGCAGGCACGGGAGCTGCTTCACTACCTCTACGCGCAGGTCGACGAGATCTCGAACAAGCTCGAGGCCGCGGAGGGCAAGCGCCTGCGCGCACACGGACGGACCGCGAGCTTTGTGCGACGCGAGGCCGCCGGCCTGCGCCGCGAACTGTACGAAGCTCACCGACTCATCGACGGGCTGCACCATCGGTTCCCCGCGACCCGGCCACCACGTCGTTGGCCTGCGCATCCGTCGCGGTCGTCGCTGGCACCGCGACGCCCTTCCCGGTGACAGCCGGGACCACCGCTCACCTGTTCGGCAATTAATGATGATTTGCCTGAAGGGTATGCTGAAAGTGAACGGACTGCTACCATCGGTCAGCTAAAGAAGTATTGGCGACCCAGAATCCCTACGGGATAAGTAAACGAGGACTGAGCAGATGTCAGCGGCCCGGCGCGACCGTGGTGAACCGGCGCGTCTAGGCAATGCCCCGCTCATTGCTGAGCAACCTCGGCGCCGATACGTTGCCGTGCACACGACCGTTCATTCCTGCAACAGGCTCGGACGGGTGGGCAATCTGCCGGCGCTGACGTTCGGCGGGTGGTGGCGGCGCCGCGCGAACCGGGACGGATAGTCGCGCGCTTCAGCGGTTACGGATCCTGCGAATCACCAACACCACGGTCAGCGTGCCGACACCAATCAGCGCAAACGTCACCGGTGGCCTCTTGACGAACGTGATCGCAGCGACCTTGAGGTCGTTGGCGAGCCGGCGCGGGTTGGCGCGTTCAGTCAGCTGATCAACGGTGGCGGCCAACTGATCGCGGGCGTGGTCGATCTCCTGCTTGATGTCTTCGGGATCACGGTCCGCCACGATGTCCTCCGGTGTGAAAGGTCGCTACCTGCCGCACTAGCCTGGACTAGCTGAGCCTGGACTCAGCGAGCCTAGATCAGCCGAGCCTAGATCAGCCCCGGCACCTCACAGCGCACCGGTAGGCGGGAAGGGAGCGGAAGCAGATGACCGTGCGGCTCGAAGTGGGCGATACGGCCCCGCCGTTCACGCTCGACGACGCCGAAGGCAACACGGTGTCACTGGCCGACTACCGCGGACGCAGGCTGATCGTCTACTTCTACCCTGCCGCCTCCACCCCGGGCTGCACAAAACAGGCGTGTGATTTTCGTGACAACCTGCACGCCCTGAATGACGCCGGTCTCGATGTCGTGGGCATCTCCCCGGACAAGCCGGCCAAGCTGGCCAGGTTCCGTGACGCCGAAGGCCTGACCTTCCCGCTGCTGTCGGATCCCGATCGCACCGTGCTGTCGGCGTGGGGCGCCTACGGTGAGAAAAAGATGTACGGCAAGACCGTTGAGGGTGTGATCCGCTCGACTTTCGTGGTCGACGAGAAGGGCAGGATTTCACTGGCCCAGTACAACGTCAGAGCCACCGGACACGTCGACAAGCTGCGCCGGGACTTGGCGGTCTAAGCCAGTTTCGCCAGCAGCAGCGCTTCGGCCGCCGCCGCGCGCTCCAGAACACCGAGATGCAGGCTTTCGTTTACGCTATGCGCCTGTGTCGCAGGGTCTTCCACGCCGGTCACCAGGATCTTCGCATCCGGGAACGCGTCGGCGAAGGTGGCGATGAAGGGGATGGTTCCGCCCTGCCCCAGGTCGACGGGATCGGCACCCCACGCCTCGCGGAATGCGATTCGGGCGGTGTCGTAGACGGGTCCGGACGCGTCGATGGCGTAGGGCTGGCCAAGATCGCCGGGGGTCACGGTGACGCGCGCACCCCAGGGCGCGTGCGACTCGAGGTGGGCGGTCAGCGCGGCGAGGTGCGTGCGGGCGTCGCCGCCCGGCGCCACCCGCATGCTGACCTTCGCGCGTGCCCGGGGGATCAGCGTGTTCGACGACTGCGCGATTGTCGTCGTGTCGATGCCGATCACGGTGATCGCCGGTTTCGCCCATAAGCGCTCGGTGATGCTGCCGGTGCCGATTTGTTGCACGCCGTCAAGCAGGCTCGTTTCCTCGCGCACCTGCTGCGGGGGATAGTCCAGATCGGCGGCAGCACCTTGGTGCAGGCCGACCACGGCGACGTTGCCTTCGTCGTCGTGCAGGCTCGCGAGCAGACGTGTCAGCACCATCAGCGCATCAGGCACCACCCCGCCCCACATCCCCGAGTGCAGTCCGTGATCGAGTGTCTCAACCTCGACGACGCAGTCCGCGAGTCCGCGCAGGGACACGGTCAGCGCCGGCACATCGGTACTCCAGTTGCTGGAATCCGCGAGGACGATGACATCGGCCGCCAGCTTGTCGCGGTGCGCGTCGAGCAGCTTGCCCAGTGAGGGTGAGCCGGACTCCTCCTCACCTTCGACGAACACCGTCACGCCCACCGGCGGTGCGCCGCCGTGCGCGCGGAAAGCCGCCAAATGGGTTGCGATGCCTGCCTTGTCATCAGCAGTGCCACGTCCGTAGAGCCGTCCGTCGCGTTCTGTGGGCTCGAATGGCGGCGACGCCCACAGGCCGCGGTCACCCTCGGGTTGCACGTCGTGGTGGGCATACAACAACACCGTGGGCGCTCCGGGTGGCGCGGGGTGGCGCGCGATGACTGCGGGGCCACCACCCTCGGCGATCAACTCGACATCGTCGAATCCCGCCGCAGACAACAGGTTCGCGACGGCCTGCGCACTGCGCTGAACCTCGCTGCGTCTGCCCCGGTCTGCCCACACCGACTCGATGCGCACCAGATCCTCGAGGTCGCGCCGGACCGACGGCAGCACGTCGCGCACGCGTTGAACGAGATCGCTCATGCACCGAGGATAAGGAATCAGGCCGATCGCACCTGCGCCTGGATCGCGGACGCGACCAGATCCGGATCGTCACACATCGGGAAGTGGTTGCCGTGACGGACGGTCCGTTGGTGCGCGGTCGGGAACAGCGCCTTCCACTTCGGCTGGAAGTGCAGCGGATCGTTGTGCTGGCCGAAGATCGTCAGCAGTGGCCGGTCCGACAGCGATCCGCGCAGCGCGGCGTCGACCTCGGTGTATAGCTCATCGGCCAC
>JAFAWC010000397.1 GCA_019242135.1 Mycobacteriaceae bacterium
GTTCCGACCACCTGGTCGGGCGACAACTGACCTTGCACCACGTGATAGGTGAGGATCTTGGTCAGCAGTGCGGCGTCGGTCTTGAGCGTGTCGATCGTCGACTGCGGCAGCTTCTTGAACGCGTCGTCGGTCGGGGCGAACACGGTGTACTGGCCATTGTTGAGGGTGTCGACGAGGTTGACGTTGGGGTTCAGCTTGCCCGACAACGCCGCTGTCAGGGTCGTCAACATCGGGTTGTTCGACGCTGCCACGGCAACCGGATCCTGTGCCATGCCCTGCACCGAGCCCGGTCCGGTGGGCACTTGCTGCGCATAACTCGTGCAGCCGGTCCCGACGAGATTGGCTGCCGGGACAGCCGAGGCCGGCGCCATCGTGCTCGCCATCGGCGCAGGGTTGCCGGCTGTGGCCGAGGTGGATCCCGGCGAACTCATCGCGCTGCTGGAACACGCCGTGAGGCCGATCAGCGCGGCCGCAGACAGGCCCGCAACAGCGACTCGCGTGTAGTGAAGGTGTTGCATTCATCGCTCCTTTGTGTCCGACGGCGGGTGCCGTCGTTCATTGATTCGGAGCAGCCGCGTTCCGAGATGGGTGGCACGAGGAAAAGATTCGCGACGAACCTCGCCCGTCCAAATTGCTGATGGCTCCGAATGATGGGCGTGCTCACGCTTTCGTTGATCGGACTGCTGGGTGGCCTCATCACCGGGATCTCGCCGTGCATTCTGCCCGTGCTGCCGGTCATATTCTTGTCCGGGACGGGGCGCCGACCTGTTCTGGTGGTCGCGGGACTGGTGGTGAGCTTCAGCGCGGCCACGCTGGCGGGATCGACACTGCTGGCGCTGCTTCACCTGCCGCAGGACGCCGTTCGTTGGGTGGCGTTGGCACTTTTAGCGCTGATCGGTCTCGGGCTGATCTTTCCCGCGGTGGAACGCCTCCTCGAGCGCCCGTTCGCCCGCATCCCGCAACGCGACATCGACACCACACGCAATGGCTTCGGACTGGGTCTGGTGCTGGGGCTGGTGTTTGTGCCCTGTGCCGGGCCGGTACTCGCGGCGATCGTCGTCGCCGGGGCTACTGGAGCCATCGGCGTGCCGACGATCATGTTGACCGTCGCGTTCGCGGCCGGCGTGGCGGTGCCGCTGATGGTGTTCGCACTGGCCGGACGGCGAATCACCCAACGTGTCGGCGTGTTTCGGCGCCGACAGCGTAGCGTTCGCATCATCGGGGGCGTCGCGATGATCCTGCTGGCGGTTGCGCTGGTGTTCAATGTGCCCGCCGCCCTGCAGCGCACGATCCCCGACTACACCGCCGCACTACAGGCCGGGGTCGGCGGCGACAACGTCGAGCAAAAGCTGAACCTGGGCGGCATCGTGACTGACCAGAATCGGCAACTGGCCAACTGCACCGACGGTGGCCGGCAGCTTCAAAATTGCGGACCCGCTCCCGATATCAGGGGCATCACCCATTGGCTCAACAGTGCACCGGTGGACATCGCGTCGCTTCGTGGCAAGGTCGTGCTCGTCGACTTCTGGGCGTACTCGTGCATCAACTGCCAGCGCTCGATCCCACACGTCGCCGCCTGGTACCAGACCTACCGTGAGGACGGGTTCACCGTGCTCGGAATACATACCCCCGAGTACGCGTTCGAGAAGGTTCGAAGCAACGTTGCCGACGGCGCACAGAGGCTGGGAATCACCTATCCCATCGCGATGGACAATGGGTTCTCGACATGGACCAATTACCGCAATCGGTACTGGCCGGCGAGGTATCTCATCGACGCTCACGGCTCGGTACGCCATATCAAGTTCGGCGAGGGAGACTACGAGGTCACCGAAAAACTGATCCGCGAACTTCTCACCGACGCTAACCAGTCGGTCAGACTCCCGTCGGCCAGCGAATTACATGACGCCACACCGCAGTCCGGCCAGACGCCCGAGACCTATCTGTCGGTCGGCAAGGTCGTCAATTACGTCGGCGCCGGGCGATACGACGAGGGCGACGCGACCTTTACCTACCCGCCCAGCCAGGCTCCCGACAGCTTCGCGTTGAGCGGGCCGTGGAAGCTGGACTACCAGGGCGCGACGGCAACCGGCGACACTTCAAGCATCCGGTTGAACTATCACGCCAAGAAGGTCTACATCCTCGCGGGCGGAATCGGCATGCTCACGGTCAACCGAAACGGCGCTTCCAGCACCGCGACGATCAGCGGACCGCCTAACCTGCACGAGATCGCCGACGCTGAGGAATCCGGAGCCGGACAGCTGGAGGTACGGGCAAGCCCGGGGCTGCAAGTCTTTTCGTTCACATACGGATAGGTGCAGCTGTTTGCTGCACAGTGTCACTACTGCGGGGTCGCGCCGTCGTCGTCGAGGTCGTCGTGACGCAGCCCCAGCGGGGTCATCCCCGGAACGTCGCCTCCGGCGATGACCCGCCGGGTGAGCGGCGTCAGCGCCCGGAACAGTCTCTCCACCTCCTCATCCTCGAGAGCATCGAGCGCGGCCAGGGCGAGGCGGTCGGTCCGGTCTTCGATGTGGTCTTTCAGCTCGGTGCCCGCGGCTGTCAAAGCGCCGCGGTCATCCACGAGACCTCGCGCCGCCAACGCGGTTTCATGCTCACGCCACGAAGCGTCGTCGTAGTCGCGGGCGCGCATCATGTACTCGCGCGGCACCCTGCCCGCCGCGACGTGCAGCACGTTCGACTCTCGACCCGAGACACCCTCCGCGGTGAGCACCGCGACATGCGTGTCGCCGCGGTGCTCGCGGAGCAGGGTGACCGCGTGCCATAACGCCGGTAAAGGATCGTCGGGCCAGGACAGGGCCCGATTCGCGGCGAACAGCGGACGCCCGTCGACAGCCGGATGTCGTGCGGCCTTCCGGGCCAGTTCGGCGGCCGCCCGCACCGCCGCGTCGTCGGTGATTCCATACCGGCCCAGGGCTGCCACCGCCGATTCCTGGCGCGCGCGCAGCGCGGATTCGGGTCCGGCGACGGCCCACGCTCCGCGCAGCGCCTTGGCGACCCGCTCCGGCGCGAAGTTGTAGAACGTCGCGGTGACGACTTCGGCCGGCACGGTGCCCAGCGGCGCCGACCGGGCGGCGAAGTATCCCATCCAGAATCCGCGGTAGCCAAGCCCATCGAAGGCAGCGCGCGCCTCAGGGGCGAAGTAGGTCACCGAGTGGACGGGCTCGAAACGATAGAAAAATCGTCGGGCGAGTTGGGGTGGTCGGTTCACCCAACCGAGTTAACCTCAGCCTGAAGAGGGCGCGGTGACCGGGTGTAAGGACAACAAATGGCGTCGGCAATCGTCGTGATGGGCGTGTCCGGATCGGGAAAGTCGACGGTCGGTGCCGCCTTGGCGCAGCGGCTGGGAGTGCCGTTCGCCGACGCCGACGACTTTCACCCGCCCGCGAACGTGGCGAAGATGACGGCCGGCATTCCTCTCGACGATGAGGATCGATATCCCTGGCTGGAGGCGATCGGCGATTGGCTGGCCGCCCACTGTATGTCGGGCGGGGTGATGAGTTGCTCCGCGCTCAAACGAAGGTATCGCGATCAGTTGCGAACGCATTGCCCGCAAACTGGATTCGTGCACTTGAGCGGCTCGGCGGAGGTGATTGCCGCGCGCCAGGCGAGCCGGCCCGGCCATTTCATGCCGCCGTCGCTGATGGCGTCGCAGTTTGCGACGCTTGAGCCGCTGCAGCACGATGAGCGCGGGGTCACTCTCGACGTGACCCACGACATCGACTCGATCGTTGAAAGCTATCTCGCCGAGCAACGACCGGAGGGTGCGCCATGACGCGGGTACTGCTTGCCGCCGACAACCCGCAGCCCGTCGCCGCCGGCTGGCAGCTGGTCCTGGCGGCACTGGCGGGCATCGCTCTGATCGTCGTGCTGATCACGCTCGCCAAGATGAATCCCTTCCTGGCGTTGATCTTCGGCAGCCTCATGGTGGGCAGCGTCGCCGGGGAGAACCCCGAAAAGGTGTTGACGTCGTTCGCCGACGGGTTCGGCTCCACCGCGGCCAGCGTCGGCACCTTGATCGCGCTGGGAGCGATGTTCGCCAAGCTCCTCGCTGATTCGGGCGGCGCCGACGAGATCGTCGACACCATCGTTGGCCGCGCATCGCCGCGTGCACTTCCATGGGCGATGGCCCTGGTGGGCGCGATCATCGGGCTGCCGATGTTCTTCGAGATCGGCCTCGTTCTGCTGATGCCGGTGATCTACCTGGTGGCGCGGCGATCGCAGCTCTCGATCATCACCGTCGGGATACCGGCACTGGCCGGCCTGTCGGCGATGCATGGTCTGGTGCCTCCGCACCCGGGACCGTTGGTCGCGATCGCCAACCTGCACGCGGATCTAGGCATCACGCTGGCGTTCGGTGTGGTCGTGGCGATACCGACCGTGATCGTCGCCGGCCCGCTGTTCGGCAAACTGGCGGGTCGCTGGGTCGTCGTCGAGGCGCCGGCCACCTTCGCGCCGGCAGGTTCGGTCGCGACCGACGACACCCCGGGACGCGCGACCGACGACATCCCGGAGCCCACAACCAACGACGCCCCGCGGCGCACGACCGAACGGGGATGGCGTCGCCCGTCGTTCGGCATCACGTTGTTCAGCGTGCTGTTGCCGGTGGCGTTGATGCTCGGTAAGGCCGTTGCCGACATCTTGATCAAGGCTGAAAACCAGCCTGTCCGCATCGTTTTCGACGTCCTGGGCACTCCGCTGGTGGCGCTGCTGATCGCTGTCGTCGTCGGCATGTTCACATTCGGGGTTGGCGTGGGCATGTCCCGCCAGGAGGTGGCGAAGTGTGTTGAGTCGGGCCTACCGCCGGTGGCCGGCATCATCTTGATCGTCGCAGCCGGTGGCGGCTTCAAGCAGATCCTGGTGGACAGTGGAATCGGCACGATGCTCGCCCATTGGGCCAAGGGCGCTCACGTTTCCGTGTTGCTGCTGGCATGGCTGATTGCGGTGCTGATCCGGTTGGCCACCGGCTCGGCCACCGTCGCGACGGTGACCGCGTCGTCACTGATGCTCGCCCTGGTGGAGGGGATGAGCAGCGGCCAGGTGGCGCTCGTGGTGCTCGCCGTCGGCGCGGGTTCGCTGTTCTTTTCTCATGTCAACGACGCGGGGTTCTGGCTTGTCAACCAGTACTTCGGCATGACGGTCGGTCAGACCATCAAGACCTGGTCGGTGATGGAGACGTTACTGTCGGTCGTCGGGTTCCTGTTGGTGCTGCTGATAAGTCTCGTGATCGCTTAGCCGGCGATGTCCGCGAGGCGCTTCTGAGCCTTTTTCTGGGCCTTTTTCGCCGCCTTGTCGGTGCGTTTCTGTGCCTTCTTGGCCGCTTTCCTGCCGCGTTTCTTTGCTGTTTCAGCCCATTCGGAGCCGCGATCCATGGCGGTATCGGCCCATTCGGAGCCGCGATCCCGGGCGGTGTCGGCCCATTCGGAGCCGCGCTCGCGGGCGATGTCAGCGAATTCCGAGCCGCGCTCCCGGGCCAGTTGTGCCAGCTCGGCGCCGCGCTCCCGGGCCATGTCGAGCAGCGGGGACACCCGCTCGCCCGCCACGTCCGCCAGCTCGCGACCCCGCTCGGCGCCGGTCTGCAGGCCCTGGCCCACCTTCTCGCTGACAGCGCCGAGGAAGGCTTCGCCTGCTGGCGTCGCGTTCGGCAGTGCCGACGACACGGCCTCCGATGCGCGCCGCGCCGCCTGTCTGCCCCGCCAGCCGAGTGACGGCTTCCCCGCGGTGTCCACCGAGGCGATCATCAGACCACCCAGCAGGCTGAGATCCGTGAGGAAATCGCGCCGCTGCTGCGCCTTGCGCTGCGGGTCGGTCTCGGTCCAAAACAGGTGTCCGCCAAGGCTGCCCGGCACCACGGTGCAGGCCAGCGCTGCCGAGGCCAGCCGCGGCAGCTTGCCGCTCGCCAGCAGCAGACCGCCGCCGATCTGCACCGCCGCGGTCACCCTGGCCACCATCTCCGGGTCCTGCGGAATCTTCGTGGCGGCCGATTCGGGCAGCTTTTGCAGGCCCTCGACCGTCGGCCGGGCGGTCTCCGCTGCTTGCTCGGGTTTACGCAAGGCCTCGATTCCCTGGCCGATGAACACTACTGACAGAAGCGGACGTGCAACTCTGCGAATGACCATGCCTCCGAGTGCCCTTCCTCGATGGTGTGCAAACACCAGGTCAGTGCTGCCCGGGACTGCCGTCGTCGGTGACGCGCAGCGACACCGGCAGCACGATCCACAGGAAGATCATCGCGGCGGCGGCGCAGGCACCCGCGACCCAGCCGACCGTCGGCCCGCACACCGAGTCGAAGATCACGATCGCGACGCCGACCATCGCGATGCCCAGAAGCCCCACCCCGGCGATGGCACACCGGTGCGCCGCCGACACCAACGTCACCAGGCGGCGCTGGCGGAACAGCACACGATGCATTCCCACCGGCGCGACCAGCAACAGCGTGGCGCCGATGGAACACGCGACCGTGGCCAGGTAGATGAATTTCATGGCCTCGCTCAACGAGCCGAAACGTTGCTGGAACGGCAGGGTCAGCAAAAAACCGGTTACCAGCTGTGCACCGGTCTGCGTGACACGGAGCTCCTGCAACAAACTGGACCAGTTGCGGTCCAGCCGTTCCGATTCGCTCTCGTGGCGCGCGGCTTGGTCCCACCGCTCGTCGCGTTCCGGGTGGTCGACGTCCACGCCTTACGGTTACCCCGAAGGATCCGTTCTTACCCCGTTTCACCTGCGCCGACCATCCGGGA
>JAFAWC010000622.1 GCA_019242135.1 Mycobacteriaceae bacterium
GATCCGGCATTCGACCTCATCGCGAAAGGGTAATACCTATGTGCGGCCGCGTTGCCCCAATGGCTTAGCCAGGAAAACCACGAAAGCTCGCTGCTTCGTCCCGTTCCGGTTTTCCTCCGAAATGAGTCACGTCACCGAATCGGACCCGTTCCGGCCCATATCACATTGTCTCGTCACGCTGTTGCTGAGGTGAGCAGGTTGTACAAATCCGCGGAGCTTGTTGCCTTTCTCAGCTGCTGCGCCACCGCTTGGTCGCGCATTCGTCGCGAGACAGCGGCAAGAGCGGTCACGTGACCGTCTTTGCCGGATTCCGGAATGAGCAGCATAAACACGAGATCGACTGGCTGTCCGTCGATTGCATCAAATGCGATTGGCCGCGCCAACCGGACGAACAGCCCGAAACATCGATCTAGGCTACTGAGACGGGTGTGCGGGAGGGCAAAGCCTCGCCCCAGGCCCGTGGAGCCGAGCCGCTCTCGCGCATTCAAGGCGGTTTCAATCAGACGCGGTTCCAGACTGAGAGCGGCACCCGCGCTTCGGCTGAGCTCCGCCGTGAGATGGGCCTTATCCCTAACTCGCAATCCGGCGATGACTCGATTCGGTTGCAAGATCTCACTCAGCTTCATGTCGTCGACCGATCCTCTTGTTATTCATTGCTGACGAACGCTCGAAGCGAGCGGTCAATCCGGGGCCGCCAAGCGATAGCCGACGCCGCTCTCGGTACGGATGTGTAGCGGTCTTTCTGGGTTCGGCTCGATCTTCTGCCGGAGCGCCCGGACGTATATACGCAGGTATTGCACGTCAGTGTCGGCATTGCCCCAGATTTCCCGCAAGATGAATTTGTGGGTCAGTACCTTCCCGGCGTGGGCCACCAGCAGCCGCAGCAGCTCGTATTCGCGCGGCGCGAACTTCACTTCCTCGCCGTGAACCGTTACGGTCCGCCGCACGAGGTCGATTACGAGATCGCCGCTGCGATAAGTCGGGCGCTCGCCTTCTTGCTGTAGCTGATGCCGCTGTGCCGCGCGAATACGGGCAAACAGCTCATCGATGCCGAACGGCTTGGTCACGAAGTCATCTGCCCCCAGGTCGAGGGCCTCCACCTTGGCTGCTTCGTTATCGCGGCTAGAGAGAACGATGATCGGAACAACCGAGCCGGACGCGCGCAGGTGTTGGATAACGTCCAGCCCGTCCATGTCGGGTAGACCCAGGTCGAGGATGACGAGGTCCGCTGCCCGCCGCTCGACCGCGCTGATTGCGGCCATGCCCCGTTCCGCCTCGGACACGAGATAGCCCTGCGCGCTTAGCCCGGTCCGCAAGAACCGCAGGATCGCCGGCTCGTCGTCGACGACGAGGACGCGCAGTGGTCGGGTCCCACCGGGAGAGGAAGCGGTCACGAGGGGTTTTCCCGCTGGGGCAGCAGGCCGGATACGGCGGGAACGGGCAAGCTGACGGTGAAGACTGCCCCTGAGCGATCTGCCCGGTTCGCGGCGCTGATGGTGCCGCCCATCGCTTCCACAAAACCCCGGCAAATCGCGAGGCCCAACCCTGTGCCGGCGCGGCCGCGATCTGCGCCACGCACGCCGCGATAGAACTTATCGAAGATCCGTTCGAGATCGGCTGGCGGGATGCCATCGCCTTCGTCAAGAACCTGAAGCCTTACCCACGCCTGGCCGTCGCGCCACGCGCACAGCCGAACCAGAGAATCGGGAGGCGCGTATTTTGCCGCGTTATCCAGCAGATTGAAGAGAACTTGCTCGAGCAGAACCATATCGATGGCCAACATAGGAATATCATGGTTCAGCTCGACCTTCACGCGATCCGCCGCGAGGATCTTTTCCGCGCGCTGAAGCACGGCGCCGACCACATCGGAAAGATCGGCCAGCCCGGCCCGCAGCTGGAGCGGTCCCGCCTCGAGGCGGGTCATATCGAGCAGGTTGCCGATAAATCGATTGAGTCGGTTCGCCTCTTCTTGGATCGTCCGCAGCATCGTCCCCTGACTTTCCGGATCCAAGGTGATATCGCGGCTGGCAAGACTGCTCGCTGCTCCGAGAATGGAGGACAAAGGCGTGCGCAAATCGTGAGAAATGGAGGTCAGAAGGGCGGATCGCAGCCGGTCCGTCTCGGCACTCAGCCGCGCTAGGTCAACGTCGCGGACGAGATTGATGCGCTCTACTGCAAGGGCAGCTTGGTCCATCAGTGCGTTCAGCAGGTTTTGCTGCTCCAGAGTGAGCAGCAGTCCAGGCTCGTCCCGGTCGATGCCTATCACTCCCACCGGCCCGCGGCCTGTTTGCAGAGGTTGGAACAGTCGTTTTGCCCCGGGCAAAGTG
>JAFAWC010000650.1 GCA_019242135.1 Mycobacteriaceae bacterium
GGCGGTCTGGTCGGGCCCATCTTTCTGATCGTCTACTTCAGCAACCCCTTCGGTCGTGAATGGCTGGGGTGGATGTTCTGGCTTGGCCTGTTCATCACGGCGGCCGACGTGCTGATCGCGTTGGCGCTGACCAACTACGGTGCGAAGTCCGCGGCCCAGTCCGGCGCCCTCGAGCAGGGCGGCGTGCTGGCGCTGGCCCAGATCACCGGCATGGGAGAAACCGGCACCCGCATCAACGACCAACCGTTGATCAGGCTGAATCTGCACATCGAAGGCCCCGGCGTCGCCCCCTTCGATGCCACGGACCGCGTGCTCGCATCAGTCACCCGGATGGGCAACTTCAATTCGCGCAAGCTCGTCGTGCTCGTCGATCCCACCACCAATCGGTTCCAAATCGACTGGGAGCGAAGTGCTTTGGTGAATGGCCTGGTACCTGCGCAGTTCACCCTGTCCGACGACAACAGGACGTATGACCTGTCTGGTCAGGCGGGCCCGTTGATGGAGATCCTGCGGCTGCTGAAAGCAAACGGGATACCGCTGAACCGGATGGTCGACGTGCGGACAAATCCGGCGCTCCGCCAGCAGATTCAGGAGGTGGTGCGCCGGGCTGCGGCTGCGCAAACTCAGGCTGCACCGGCCGCCGGCCCGGTTGCCGCTCCGGCACCGGCGGCGGCGCCGTTCGCGCCGCCGGCACCGTCGATCTCGCAGCGCCTGCAGGAGCTTGAGACCCTGCGCGCGACCGGTGCAGTGTCGGAGGAGGAGTACAAGACCAAGCGTTCGCAGATCATCTCCGAGATCTGACACCGATTAGAACACGTTTCAGTTTCGCTGCTAGCCTGAGCTCACTCGGCGGAAGGGACGTCTGTGGCTACACACACCGGATCACTTGACGGGCGCGTCGCGTTCGTCACCGGCGCCGCGCGGGGGCAGGGCCGCGCACACGCGATACGGCTGGCCCAGGAGGGCGCCGACATCATTGCTATCGACATCTGCGGGCCGGTCTCGCCGGTGATCACTTACCCGCTGCCCACCCTCGAGGATCTGCAGGAAACGGTTCGTGGCGTCGAGGCCGCGGGCCGAAAGATGCTGGCACGACAGGTCGATATCCGCGACAGCGCCGCGCTGCGCCAGGTCGTAGCCGACGGCGTCGAGCAGTTCGCCCGGCTGGACGTCCTCGTCGCGAACGCGGGCGTGCTGAATTGGGGGCGGCTCTGGGAGCTGTCCGACGAACAGTGGGACACCGTGATCGACGTGAACCTGTCGGGCACCTGGCGCACGATCCGCGCGGCCGTGCCTGCCATGATCGAGGCGGGCAACGGCGGCTCGATCATCATCGTCAGCTCGTCGGCGGGATTGAAGGCAACGCCCGGCAACGGCCACTACGCGGCCTCCAAACATGGGCTGGTTGCGCTGACGAATTCGCTCGCTCTGGAAGTTGGGGAATTCGGGATCCGGGTGAACTCCATTCACCCGTACTCGATTGACACGCCGATGATCGAGCGCGACACCATGATGGAACTGTTCAAGAACCATCCCAGTTTCCTGCACAGTTTCGCGCCGATGCCCCTGCACCCGACTGACCACGGTGGCAAGCGCCATCGCAACGAATTCATGATGCCCGAAGAGGTTTCCGAGGTGGTGGCGTGGCTGGCCGGGGACGGCTCCGCGACGTTGTCGGGTGTGCAGATCCCCGTCGATCGCGGTGTGCTCAAGTACTAACCGATCAGGGCCGCGCGGCCGAGTCGGTCATGCTCGTGTCTGGGCGAGCACCTCAGCGAATTGATCGACGGCCCAGTCGATCTCGCGTTCCGTTATCACCAGTGGTGGGGCAAAGCGCATCGTCGAGCCGTGTGTGTCCTTGACGAGCACGCCGCACTTGACGAGGCGCAGAGCGATGTCCTTGCCGCTCCCACGGGCGGGGTGCACATCCACGCCCGCCCACAGGCCGAGACCGCGGACCGCCAGTACCCCGTGGCCGATCAAGGCGCGTAACCGCCGATGCATCAAAGCGCCCAATTCAGCCGATCGCCTTTGAAATTCGCCGGTGCTAAGCAGTTCGACCACAGTCGAACCGATGGCCGCCGCCACCGGATTGCCGCCAAACGTGGACCCGTGTTCACCTGGATTCAGCACACCGAGGATGCCGTTGTCGGCGACCACCGCCGACAACGGGACCACTCCACCACCCAACGCCTTGCCCAGCAAGTAGACATCGGGCACAACGTTCCAGTGATCGCACGCGAACGTGCGGCCCGTGCGGGCGAGGCCGCATTGGATTTCGTCGGCGATCAGCAGCACGTTGTGCTCACTGCACACCGCCCGCACCGTCGGCAGATAATCGTCCGGCGGCACGATGACGCCAGCCTCGCCCTGGATCGGTTCCAGCAGAACGGCGACGGTGTCGTCGTCGATCGCGCGGGCCAGCGCCGCGGCGTCTCCGAACGGCACCGACCGGAATCCGGGTGTGAACGGGCCGAAGCCCGCTCGGGCCGCCTGGTCGCAGGAGAAGCTGACGATGCTGATCGTTCGGCCGTGGAAGTTGTTGTCTGCCACGATGATGTTGGCGCGGCCGGGCGGTACTCCCTTGATGTCGGTGCCCCACTTCCGGGCGACTTTGATACCACTCTCGACCGCTTCGGCGCCGCTGTTCATGGGCAGCACCATGTCCTTGCCGCACAACCCTGCGAGCGCCGCGCAGAACGGGCCCAGACGGTCGGAATGGAATGCGCGGCTGACCACGGTGGCCGTGTCGAGCTGCGCGTGTGCGGTAGCAATGATGTCGGGGTGGCGGTGGCCGAAATTGACCGCAGAATACGCGGCCAGACAGTCAAGATAGCGACGGCCCTCGATGTCGGTGATCCAGGCACCCTGGGCGCTGGCAGCGACGACGGGCAGCGGAGCGTAGTTGTGGGCGACATAACGGCTTTCCACCGCGATCGTTTGCGCCGTCGCGGTGTGTACACCGCCGACAACGGTGTTAATGGCGTCCGTGATCGTCATCGGTGCACCTCCAAGGTGCAGCATTTGATGGAACCGCCGCCCTTGAGCATTTCGGAGAGGTCGATGGCGATCGGGTCAAAGCCCGCTTCCCGCAGCTGGACTGCGAAATCCTGTGCGCTGGAGGGGTGCACGACGTGAAGGCCATCTGACACGGCATTGAGCCCGAGCACATACGCATCGGCGCTGCCGACGACGACGGCATCGGGGAACATCGCGCGCAGTTGCCGCTGGGCCGCCTTGCTGAACGCCGGCGGGTAGTAGGCGATGGTCTTGTCGTCGAGCACCGCGAGCGCGGTGTCGAGATGGTAGAAGCGCGGATCGACCAACTCGAGAGAAACGACGGGCATCCGCAAAATCTCGGCGATCTCGGCGTGAGCGCGGACGTCGGTGCGAAAACCGTGACCCGCCAAGATCATTTCGCCGACTATCAGCAGATCGCCTTGACCTTCGTTGACGTGTCGAGTCCGCACGACGTGATATCCGCGCTGCGTCAGCCATGCCTCGTAGGCGTCGGTTTCCGCCACGCGTTGGGTGTATTTGAAGCGTGCAAGCACCGCCGTGTCGCCGAAGACCAGTCCGCCGTTCGCCGCGAACACCATGTCCGGCAGCCCCGGAACCGGCGCCACCAGCTCCACGGTGTGACCGAGCGAGGTGAAGCTCTTGTGAAGCGAACGCCACTGGCGGACCGCCGTGGTGCGGTCGGCGGGCACCGCGACGTCCATCCACGGGTTTATCTCGTATTCGATGGCGAAGAATTCCGGAGGCGTCATCACGTACTGCCGAGCGCTTGGCGTCCTGACTGCCGGCCGCGCCGTTTCCGCAGGGAGCGTCCGCAGGCGACGCCCGCGCGTGTACGGCCAGTCGCTGCGCCCCTGCCGGCCAGTGACAATCTCTGTCATGTTCCAACGATATTTCGGACCCAGCATGCAATCAATCACTGTATATTGCGTGGTGAGCAATAGAATATTGCGTAGCTATTCTGATTTGCGTGATTTATTGCGTGGCTAGCAGAGGATTGCAGTGGACCGCCTGGACGACATTGACGAACGCGTCTTGGCCGAGCTGGCTGAGAACGCCCGGGCGACCTTAGCCGAGATCGGGGCGAAAGTGAGGTTGTCCGCGCCGGCGGTAAAACGCCGGGTAGACCGGCTGCTGGACCGTGGCGTGATCAAAGGTTTCACGACCGTCATCGATCGCAACGCCGTGGGCTGGAACACCGAGGCGTACGTCCAGGTGTTCTGTCATGGCACGATCGCCCCCGAGCGGCTAAGGGCCGCATGGGTGGATATTCCCGAGGTGGTCAGTGCGGCAACGGTTACCGGAACCTCGGATGCGATACTGCACGTCCTGGCGCGCGACATGCAACACCTCGAGGAAGCGCTGGAGCGGATCCGCTCCAGCGCGGACATCGAGCGCAGCGAGAGCATTGTGGTGTTGTCGAATCTGATTGAACGGACACGGCGGTAGCGATGAGCGCTGGCGCGAAGAGCATCCGGGGGCGATGAGCCGGTTGCGCGAAGAGCAGCGTGAGGGGTTGCCGGGCGATGGTGTATGAACCTTTCCATGACCAAACGGATAGTCATCGTCGGCGGGGGACTGGCGGCGGCGCGCACGGCCGAACAGCTTCGGCGGTCCGCGTTCGACGGGGCGATCACGATCGTCAGCGACGAGGTCCATCTGCCATACGACCGGCCGCCTCTGTCGAAGCAGGTGCTGCGCAGCGAGCTCGATGACGTGGCGCTCAAGCCCCGTGAGTTCTACGAAGAACAGAACATCACGCTGCTGCTCGGTTCCGCAGTGCACCGGTTGGACACGACCAGCCGGACGGTCACATTGGACAACGGAACACATCTTGAGTACGACGAGGCGGTGATCGCGACAGGCCTTGTGCCGCGCCGTATTCCGTCGTTTCCCGAGCTGGCCGGGATTCACGTGCTGCGATCCTTTGACGAAAGCATGGCGCTACGCCAGGACGCCGGAACTGCCGGAGCGGCGGTCGTGGTCGGCGCCGGATTTATCGGCTGCGAGGTGGCGGCCAGCTTGCGCGGCCTCGGAGTCGAGGTCGTGATGGTCGAACCACAGCCCGAGCCGCTCGCGTCGGTGCTTGGCGAACAGGTGGGGGCGCTGGTGGCGCGGCTGCACCGTGCCGAAGGGGTCGACGTGCGCACCGGCGTCGGCGTCGACTCGGTGACCGGAGGGCATCGGGTGGAGAAGGTCGTGCTGACCGACGGTACCGAGCTGGAGACCGACCTTGTGGTGGTGGGCATCGGTTCGCGTCCGGCCACCGACTGGCTCGAGGGCAGCGGAGTCGCGGTCGACAACGGCGTGGTGTGCGATCGAGTGGGAAAAACCAGCGCGCCGCACGTGTGGGCGCTCGGGGACGTCGCGTCGTGGCAGGACGCAACGGGACACCAAGCCCGCGTCGAGCATTGGAGCAATGTCGCAGAGCAGGCGCGCGTTCTTGTACCGTCGTTGCTCGGTAGGGATCTGCCATCTAACCTCGTTGTGGTGCCGTACTTTTGGAGCGACCAGTACGACGTCAAGATCCAGTGCCTCGGCGAGCCGGAGGCAGACGACACCGTGCATCTGGTGACCGACGACGGGCGAAAGTTTTTGGCATATTACGAGCGCGAGGGCGTGGTCGCCGGCGTGGTGGGTGGCGGCATGCCTGGCGCAGTCATGAAGACCCGCGGGAAAATCGCGGCCGGCGCACCCATTGGCGACGTCCTGGACTGAGCCTTTCGCCTGTCGACTACACCTCGCCGAGGTAGAAACGACTGCCCTGGTCGTCACGGCACTCCGCGGTCATGCCGTAGGGTTGCCGGGCGGGTTCCTGGATGAC
>JAFAWC010000080.1 GCA_019242135.1 Mycobacteriaceae bacterium
AGCTCGTCTCCACGATCCGCGGCACGCTGGCACCGGGCCGATCGGCGGTCGACTGCATCCGCGCCGCGTTCCCCGGCGGGTCGATGACGGGTGCCCCCAAAGTCCGCACAATGGAGATCATCGACCGGCTCGAGCAGGGGCCGCGCGGGGTGTATTCCGGTGCGCTCGGGTGGTTTTCGCTCTCTGGGGCCAGCGATCTCAGCATCGTGATCCGAACTCTCGTGGTCAACGACGGGCGGGTGACGTTCGGCGTCGGTGGCGCCATCATCGCTCTCTCCGATCCGGCCAATGAGTTCGACGAGACCGTGGTCAAGTCGAGGGCGATGATGACCGCCCTCGCGGCGACCGGGCGGCAGGAGGGTGTTAAGTGAGCGTCGCACCAACCATCGGGCGCGTCGTCGTCGCCGGCGGCTCCGGAGCGGTGGGGTCACTGTTCGCGGAGCGGCTGCAGGAATCGGGCAACGACGTCGTCATCGTCGACCTGGCCGCCCCCGGCCCAGCCCACCGCCTCACCAGCTTCGTGCGGGGCAATGTCAGCGATCCCGGCGCGGAGGTGACCGACCTCGTCCGAACGGCCGACGCCGTCCTGCTGTCCGTGCCGGAGCCGGTGGCCCTGACCGCGATCGGCCGGCTGGCAAAAGCGTTACGGCCCGACGCCCTCATCGCCGACACGCTGTCGGTGAAGACCGCGGTGGTGCCCGCCCTGCGCGCGGCCGCGATGGTCGCCGGTGAGGCGGCGGAGGCCCGCAGCCTCAACCCGATGTTCGCCCCCTCTTTAGGGTTTGCCGGCCACTCGGTGGCTTCGGTTCTCGTGCGCGACGGCCGGCGCGGGCGGGCCCTGCACGACCTGATCGAGCACTGGGGCGCGCGTGTGGTGACCGTGACCGCTGACCAGCACGACCGGGTGGCGGCCGCTGCCCAGGCCCTCACCCACGCCGCCGTGATTGCCTTCGGTGCCGCCCTCGCCGAGTTAGACGTCGACATCGCCGATCTGGACCGCATGGGTCCCCCGCCGCACACCGCGCTGCTGTCACTGCTGGCGCGCATCGCATCAGGTGCACCGGAGGTGTATTGGGACGTCCAGGCCGCCAACCCCCATGCCCCGGCGGCTCGCCGCGCGCTGGCACGGGGAGTGTCGCAGCTAACAGGTGTCGTCGAGAACGGCGACAGCGCGGCGTTCGAAAACCTGCTCGACCGTCTGCGCGGGGTGCTCGGCCCCCTGCGGGACGCCTACCGCGAACGCAGCGCCCACGCGCTGCGGGCCATGACAACAAATCTCACGAAGGAGACAGTCGGATGACGGATTTGACGGAAACGCACGCGCCGGTCGACGCCCCCGCGCAGAGCCGGGCCAACTGGGTCGCGTCCCGTGTCAACAAGACCTCGGACTCGCTTGACCGTGCCTTCGAGGAGGGCCTGACCGGACATGTCATCACCGCGCGGGACGGCAAGCGGGTGCAGCTGGAGGACGGCAGCGAGGCCGTGGAGTTCGTCTCGTGCTCCTACCTGGGCCTGGAGACACACCCCGACCTGATCGCGGCGGCGACAGAGGCGCTGCGCGTCTTCGGTCTCCACTTCTCCACGTCCCGCAATCGGGGGCGCCCACCCTACCTCGCCGAGTTGGAAGATGTTCTGTCTCACATGTACGGCGGTGCGCAGGTGGCTGCCTTCACCTCGGTCAGCAACGTCCACCTGGGGCTGCTGCCGCTGCTCGGCGCCGGCGCCCTGCCCAGCTATCCCGTGGCCGATGCCGGTGTCGCATTCCTGGTCGAAAAGACGGCGCACGCCTCCATCCAGGTGATCCGCGGGGTGCTCGAGCAGATCGGGCCGACGAAACGCTTCGACATGACCGATCCCGCAGCGCTGCCCGCAGCGGTCCGCGAGGTCGCGACCACCGGTCGGACGCCGGTCGTGCTCGTCGACGGCGTCGGCTCGATGGGCGGCCTGATCGACGTGGCCTCGATGCTGGCCACCCTCGAGCGGTTCGGCGGTCACCTGTACGTCGACGACGCCCACGGGGTCTCGATCGACGGCCCGCTCGGCGCCGGATATGCGTTCGAAGCGCTCGGCGGGACGCTTCCGCCACATGTCGTCCTCGCCGGCTCGCTGTCGAAGGCCTTCGGCGGCGCGGGCGGTTTCGCGGTCGTACCGACTCACGACGACATGCGGGTCCTGCGAAAGTTCGCCAACCCCCTGGTCTTCGGGCACTCGATCATGCTTCCCATGCTGGCGGCCAACGTCGCCGCCGGCCGGTTGCACGTCAACGGCTACGTGGCGGAGCTGCAACGGCAGCTCTGGCGCAACGCCGCCGAGTTCGACCGGCTGACGGCGGGATCGCTGGTCAACGCCGGGCTGCGCTCGCCGGTCCGGGGCGCGCTGTTTGCGACCGAGGAAGAGGGGTTCGCCGCCGCCCGACGGTTGCGGGATGCCGGTGTGCTGATCCTGCCCGCCTTCTACCCGACGGTCGCCAAGGGGACCGGCCTGATCCGCTTCGCCGTGTCCGCCCTGCACCAGCAGCACGACCTCGAGACCGCCGCCCGTGCACTCGGGCTTACCGCCCCGCTCGCCTCAACCCACTAACCGCACTCACCGATCAAGGAGTCTGAACAATGTCCTTTGCCAACCGAGCAATCCTGTCCCCCGAACAACGCTCTCGACTGGCGGCGCTGCCCGACCTCGGCAGCGGCAACCTGCTGGCGGCGGCGATGACCGTGCACCCCGACCCGAACATCCCGTTCATCCGCACGGGCCGGCCGGTGATCAACACCGCGGGAGAAGAGCAGACGCAGTTCACGCTCGCCCAACTCGATGCGCTCGTCCAGAGCTGGTCGGTGTGGTACCACGACCAGGGTGTTGGCCCCCGTGATCGGGTGGCGCTGTACATCGCCGACTCTTTCGCCTACTCGGTCCACCTCTACGCCCTCGCCCAGTTGGGCGCCATCCCGGTGCTCATAAACGGCAAGGCGTCACCGGCGCTGGCGCTCGGTCTGTGCGAGCGCACGACACCGGTGGGGATCTACACCGACCGGCCCCGTCTCGCCGCCATCACCCACGGGATCGGATCGCTGGACGGCCTGCGTTGGGTCCAGCTCGCCGAGGATCGCCCCGCCCCGCCCCCGGCCGCGCTGCCCGACGCCTGGCGCTTCCGGCACGCACCGGAGGACCCGGTGTCGATCATGCATTCGTCGGGGACGACGGGAATTCCGAAGGCGGTGACGCAGACCCACGCGTCCAGCGTCGCCGGACCGCGCTTCCGCCTGGACAACTACACCGAGCCCGCCCACGAGCTGATGATGACCGCCCAACCGCAGTCGCATCTGGGCTGCATCGCGTACACGGCCTACGCCATCCTCGCCGGCTCACCGCTCGTCGCGCTGTACGACCCGAGCGGTGAGGAACTGGCCGCCGCGGTGCGCCAGCACAGGCCGAAGGGGGTCATGGCATTCGCCCACGCGTACGCCGAGTTGGCCGCGCTCGACACGGCGCCCGGCGCCGTCGATTCGGTCGACTACTGGGTCACCATGGGAGACGCCATCCACGAGGCCCACATCCGGGCGATCCTGGCCAAGCGCAGCCCGGACGCGTCGTCCCCCATCTTCTACGACCGATTCGGCACGACCGAGCTCGGCTGGGGTCTGGTCGTCCAGCCCCGGACGCTCTCGTCGGAACGCTCGGACCGGCGGGTCGGCAAGCCCGATCCGGTCGCCGAGGTCGCGGTGCTGCGGGCCGACGGCAGCAAGGCGCCAGTGGGCGAGGTGGGTTTCTTCGGGGCCAGAGGCCCATCGATCACCGCCGGGTACTGGAACGACGCCGACACCACCTACCGCTCGAAGCTCGGAGGCTACTGGCTGACCGGCGACCTGGTGTACCAGGACACGGACGGCAACTACTTCGTGGTGGACCGGACCAAGGACGCCATCGAGACCGCTGAGGGCACCGGCTATTCGGTGCTCATGGAGGAGGTGCTGCTCAGCGAGATCAGCGCCATCAGCGACTGCGCCGTCGTCGCGGGCCGTCATGGCGACCAGATCGTTCCGGTCGCCGTCGTCATACCCGCCGATCCGGCGGCCGGGGCGTCGGCGCTGCTGGCCGAGGCCAACAAGGCGCTCGAGAACGCCGGCCATCCCCGCATCGCCGTGCTGGACGTCGCCCGGACCCCCGAGGACTTCCCCGTCGGCGTGACGGGCAAGGTGCTCAAGCGCGAACTGCGGTCCAGGTACAGCGATCTGGCGGACGGCCCGCGCCCCGACAATCGCGCTGTCGCCGCGTTCATCACTGACACGCCGGCCACCGCGGCGCTCGTTCGATGATCGGGAATTGGCTCTCGACGCTGGTGCCCGAGCGCGGCGCACGCCGACGCCTCGGCCTGGCCACCGGGATCTACAACGTCGGCACCGGCATGTTCCTGACCTCGTCGGTCCTGTTCTTCACCAGGGGTCTGGGACTGTCGGTCACCGAGGTCGGCCTGTGGCTGGCCGTCGCAGGGCTGATCGGCCTGCTCGCCGGTGTTCCGACGGGACATCTGGCCGACCGCCGCGGGCCCAGGGGGATCGCGGTCCTGAGCCTCGCGGTTCTGGCGCTGACGATGGTGGCCTACGTCTTCGTGACCAGCATCTGGATGTTCGTGGTGGTTACCACGGTGGAGATGCTGGCGACCTCCGCATCGAGAGCCTCGCGCGGTGGCCTCATACGCCGCGTCGGAGGCGAGGGTGCGGCCGCCTACCGCTCCCAGCTCAGGGCCATCGAGAACGCCGGAGTCGGCGTCGGTGCCGTCGTCAGCGGGTTCGCGCTGCAGCTGGACACCCTGGCCGCCTATCAGACGCTGTTCCTCTTGAACGCGGTGACTTTCGTGATCGGCGCATGGGTATGCGCGAGGCTCCCCCACTTCCCGCCGATGCCGGCTCCGCCCGGTTCCCGGCGCTGGGTGGCCCTGCGGGATAGACCGTTCATCGCCTACACGGTCCTCAACGGGGTGATGAGTCTGCAGTACGCGGTCATCACCTTCGCCCTCCCGCTCTGGATCGCTACGGAAACGAGCGCCCCTCGGTGGATGGTCGCCGCGGTGTTGCTCGTCAACACGTTCGGTGTCGTGGCGCTCCAGGTGTGGGTGGGCCGGAAGGTCACGACCATCCGCCAGGGCGCCGCCGCCATGCGGGTCGCCGGGTTCGTGTTCCTGGTCAGTTGCGCGGGCGTTGCGTTGGCGGCCGGCCTGCCCGCGTGGGCCGCGGCCGCTGTCCTGGTGGCGGCGGTGGCCGTGCACTCGGTGGGCGAGATGTGCCACGCGGCGGCCACCTTCGCGCTCAGTTTCGAGCTGGCGCCGGCGCACGCGCAAAGCGAATACGTGGGGCTGCAGGACATGGGCCTCGGCACCGCGTTCGCGGTGGCGCCCGCGGTGCTCGGTGCGCTGTGCCTGGGGCTCGGGCAGATCGGCTGGGTGCTGCTTGGCGGGCTGCTCACGGCGGCGGGGGTGGCAACCGTGCCCGTGGCCCGGTGGGCGATTCGCCGCCGACCCTTCCCTCTCGAATCGCACAGGGACCCGGTCCCGGACGCCGAGATGTCCACCCCTCTCGTCGCGGCTACATCAAAAAGGGACGCAGCATGAGCGAGCGTCAGCGAGCGGGGGCCGAGCGGCGCCTCCACAGCACGGCCAATCCCCGCGCTTTCATCCTGACCGGCGCTCTGGCCGTGGTGTGCCGGGATCCCATCTACGTCGACGACCTGAGGAAACGGGGCCTGAAGGTCCTGGTGATAACCGCGGCGGACTGGCGCGGGTACGCGCAGGCGCATCGTGCCGATCCTGCCCACCCCGCCTCTGAGATCGAGGAAGTCGCCTTCGTCGACGGATCGGTCGAGAGCGAGGGCTCCTTCCTTCCCGGGGTCATCGAGCACGCTGGACGCTGGCGGGAGAAGTACGAGGTGGTCGGCATTTATGCGGTGGGGGAGACGCTGGTCGAGCCGACCGGCGTGGTCGCCGACTACTTCGACCTCCCGTTCCCGGGGCTGCGGGCGGCGCGCGCGTGTCGGAGCAAGTACCTCCAGCGCTGGTATCTGCCCGATCTCAGTCCGGAATCCGTGCTGATCCCACCCGGGGCGCGCGGGTCCGTGGACCACGGGTCCGTCCGGTTCCCCGCGGTGGTCAAACCGGCCACGAGGCACTCCAGTCAGGGTGTCCGCACGGTGCACGACCGCGCGGAGTTAGCCGCGCAGCTGCACGGCTATCCGGCGCAGGAGACCATCCTGGTGGAGCAGAAGATCACCGGTCAGGAGTACTCGGTCGAGAGCCTCATCCAGGACGGCAAGTCCCTGTACAGCTCGGTCACCCGCAAGGAGACGACGGACGTCGACTCCCAGTATTTCGTCGAGATGGCCCACACCGTGCCCGCGGCCCGGGGCGACGAGTGGGACGCGGTGCAGCGGGCCAACGTCGCGATGCTAGACCGGCTGGGCGTCGAGAACGGCATCACGCACGCCGAGTGGCGACTCGATGAGCGGGGCGAGGCCCACCTCATGGAGGTCGCCGCCCGGACTCCCGGAGACGGGATCATGATGCTGTACCGACTCGCCACCGGTCGGCCGATGGAGCCCGAGATCCTGCGGATCGCGCTCGGAGAGCCCGCCGACTATCCCGCGGCCCGGCGCTACGCACGCCAGGTGTACATCGGGCACCGGCCCGGAATCCTCGGCGATGTTGAAGTCGACTGGCCCGGGGTCGAGGCCCGGTGGGTCAACGACGGCAATCCCTTCCCCGACATCCCTGCCCTCCCCGCCGATCATCCGCCGGCGCTGCGCGCCGTCCTCGTCTACGAGGCCCGCGGCACGGAGCTGGGTCCCATCCGCAGCTCCGACGACCGGGTCGTGTCTTTCTTCATCGACGCGCCCACGATCGCCGAGCTGGACGAGATCGAGGAACGCGTGCGCCGGGCCGTGACGATCCACACCGCCCCATCCTGAGACCGAACTGGCGATGAGCGAACGCGAAGGCCGTCATCCGACGACGTAGCCCGGCCTGCCGACTCCACGGCCATCCCGAGAAGCACAGCACGCCCACCGCTCTGCCGCGCTCCCGCTCGCCCTCGGCAACAGTGCGGTCGCTTCCTACAGACCCTCATCCGCTTCGCCGATCTCCGGTGCTTACCCCGCGGACAGGAAAACCTCTCCTATCGACAGGTGGAATCTGGTATCGACGGCGATTACGCCAGCACGGCTTTATCACGACCATTTGAGTCATGACAGAAACGCTGCTCGTGTTCGACGAGGCCGTTACCCGCGCCGGCGTCGAGGGGTGGATACAGCACCTGCAATCCGCCGGCGCACCAACCGAGATGTACCGGCTGGGCGGCACTTTCGTCCTTTCGGTATCCGATGTGGACCTCATTCACCAGGCGGGCCGGGAGCTTCCTGCGCCGACCCACCAAGTGCCGAGGAACAGTGATGTCTGGTTGGGGCGCAAGGAACTGCGCCCCGTCGGGACCGAGGTCGCGTTCGGACCCACGACGATCGGCGACGGTTCGGTCGCGGTGATCGCCGGGCCGTGCGCGGTTGAATCGCCGGAACAAACGATGGCCACCGCGGCCGTCGTGTCCGAACACGGTGCCGTCGGCCTGCGGGGCGGCGTTTTCAAACCGCGGACTTCGCCACATTCTTTCCAAGGCCTCCAGTGGGACGGCCTTGACCTGCTGGCCGAGGCCAGAGAGACGACCGGCCTGCCCGTTGTGACCGAGGTGGTTGACCCGGAGCACGTCAAGCGGCTGGCCGCGGTGGTCGACGGGTTGCAGATCGGGGCCCGCAACATGCAGAACTTCGCACTGCTGACCGCGGCGGGCCAAAGCGGCCTTCCGGTCGTGCTCAAGCGCGGCTTCGGCTGCACCGTGGAGGAAACCCTCGCCGCTGCCGAGTACCTGCTGCTAGAGGGCAATGACCAGGTGGTGCTGTGCGAGCGGGGTATCCGCACCTTCGAGCCGTCCGCCCGCTTCACCCTGGACCTCACCGCGGTGGCGCTGTGGAAGCAGCGCACCCACCTGCCGGTCATGGTGGACCCCAGTCATTCCGGTGGGCGGCCGGAACTGGTGGAACCACTGTCGCTGGCCGCGGTCGCGGCCGGCGCGGACGCGCTGCTCATCGATGTCCACGTCCAGCCGGAACTGGCGATGTGCGATGGCAACCAGGCGCTCCGCCCCCAACAGTTCGCCGACTTGATGGGCCGGCTCGCTTCGCTGGCGGCCGGACTCGGCCGCCACATGAGCGGCGCGTGATCGGGGCCTTCGATGTTCACTGAGAAGCTGCAGCTGGCGATCGTCGGGCTGGGCCCACGTGGTTTGTCGGTCGCGGAACGCCTCTGCGCAAATGCCGAGTCGCTTCTGCCGCCCGGGCGCGAACTCGTCATCCACATCATCGACCCCCATGTGCTCGAGGGTGGCCAGGTATGGCGAAGCTCGCAGGACCGGGTGCTGTTGATGAACACGGTGGCCTGCCAGGTGACCGTGTTCGTCGACGACACCGTCGACTGCGCCGGACCGGTGGTGACCGGGCCGAGCCTCTACGAGTGGGCTCGCTCGATCGCCTTGATCGGCAGCCCGAACGTGCCGGATGCCGTTCGCGCCGAAGCCAACGCACTGGGCCCGGACGACTATCCGTCCCGGGCGTTCTATGGGAGCTATCTGCAGTGGGCGCGCGATCGCATCATCTGGACGGCGCCCCCGGCTGTCAGCTTCGAATCCCATCAGGCGACCGCGGTCGACGTTCGTGAAACCCCGGATGGCTTGCAGGAAGTCGTATTGAACACCGCGGAGACCATCGGCGACCTGCAGGCCGTGGTGCTCGCTCTCGGTCACATGCCGCATCACCTCGGCGAGTCCGAGGTGGCGCTGAGTCAGTTCGCGGACCGGCACGGCC
>JAFAWC010000302.1 GCA_019242135.1 Mycobacteriaceae bacterium
CATCGTGATCACGACGGTCAAAATCGCCGCGTCGCTTGCGATCCAACGGCTGTCCGCACACCATGTCATCGCCCACCCGGAGATGGTGGCCGGCTACCTCGGGCTGGCCAACGGTCTTGGCTTCCTGGCCGGTGCGACGGTCGGCTATCTGCTGCTGCGCGCGGCACTCAGCCCCCCGGGTGGACGGCTGTTCAACGCCGACTTGCTGCGCACCGTGCTGGTGACGATCGCCGCGTCCTTGCTGGCCGGTCTCAGCGCACACGTCGCCGACCGGCTGCTCGGTTTCTACCGACTGACGGCGACGCACGGAGGCGCCGGTTCGCTGGTACGGCTGCTTCTGCTCGGCTTGATCATGCTGCCGATCATCGCCACGGTGATGACCGGCGCCAGGGTGCCGGAAGCGCAGGCGGCGCTGGCCGCGGTGCGGCGCGCTCGGCGACGTCCCGCAGGGCCGATCGCCCCTCGCACGCCTACCGCCGTCCCGTACTCTGAGCACAGGTTTCCGTCCGTAGCCAGGTCGCGGACGGGACCCGAGCCCGTCCGGCACGGGCCAGATGGCGTCCGAGCCGAGCTGCGGGAGGTGATGGCGGTGACCGACGAAAACCCGCGCGGTGCCACGGCCGACGCGACCGCGCGCTTGACGCGCCCTGCCGCCGACGACTTCCAGCCCGACGTGCCCGTCCAACCCGACGTGCCCGTCCAACCCGACGTGCCCTCCGCACCTCGCGTGCCCGCCTCCGGCCCACCCGTCGACGCCGGCGCAGACACCAACGCGCTTCCGCGAGCCGCCCGCCCGCCGGGTGACTTCGCCGGCGACCCCACTCGCGAATCGATGGGCATCGCTGCGCCCCGCGACACCGCCGACTCTTCGCGCTCGGACGATGACCTCAATCTGATACCGGGTGCGAGCATCGCCAACGGGCGATACCGCCTGCTGGTGGATCACGGCGGCCCCGACCACCTGCAGTTCTGGCAGGCGTTGGACACCGCCCTGAACCGGCAGGTGGCACTGACGTTCGTCGACCCGTATAAGCGCTTGTCCACTGACGTTGTGCAGGACATCCTGTCCCGCACCCTGCGGCTGAGCAGGGTCAACATGCCCGGCATCGCCCGAGTGCTCGACGTTGCACGTACCCGTGACGGCGGCCTGATTGTCTCCGAGTGGATCCGCGGCGGTTCTCTGCAGGAAGTCGCCTTCACGTCACCGTCACCGGTCGGCGGGGCGCGGGCGATTCAGGCGATAGCGGCGGCCGCGGACGCCGCCCATCGCGCCGGGGTCACGCTGTCGATCGATCATCCGAGCCGGGTGCGAGTCAGCATCGAGGGCGACGTGGCGCTCGCGTTTCCCGCGACGTTGCCCGGCGCCACGCCCGAGGACGACCTGCGCGGTATCGGCGCATCGCTGTACGCGCTGCTGATCAACCGCTGGCCGCTGCCGGAGCGCGGTGAGCCCAGCGGGTTGGAACCGGCGGACCGCGACCCGGCAGGCAACCCGGTAGAGCCCAAGTCCGTCTCCCCCGAAATCCCGTTTCAGATTTCCGCGGCGGCCAGTCGGGCAGTCCAGAAGGGCGGTGGAATCACCAGCGCGGCAACCCTTTTGAATCTTCTGCAGCAGGCCACCGCGGATGCCGATCGCACCGAACTGATTTCGCCGGTCGAAGACGCCGCTCCGGCGCCTCCGTCACGGTCGCGCGCGGCCGGTTTCCGCGGCTCGGGTGATCTGGATGAGGAGGAGCGGTCCCGGCGCCGCCGAGGACTTCTCGTCGGCCTCGCCGTCGGCGGCACGATCCTGGTGGTGGCGTTGCTCGTTCTCGCGTGGGCGCTCAAGGGCCTCTTCGCCGATGTCGGCAGCGGCACGATCAACGCCCCCGCGATCGGGGCCAACTCCCCCACCGCCGGAGCACCGGGTGAGTCCACCACCACAGTGCAACCCGTTCGCGCCACGGTCTTTTCGCCTGGGGGCGGCGCCGATAACCCCGGCAACGCAAACCTCGCCATCGACGGCAATCCATCGACGGCATGGTCGACCGACACCTACCACGACGCCGTACCCTTTCCGAATTTCAAGAGCGGCGTCGGGCTGATGTTGCAGCTCTCCGACCCGGCCAAGCTCAGCGCGGTCGACGTCAACCTGTCCAGCACTGGGACGCAGATCCAGATCAGATCGGCGACCACCGAGTCACCGGCCAGCCTCGACGACACCACGGCACTCACGCCGCCCACGCCGGTCCAACCGGGGCAGAACCGCATCCCGGTCACGATGTCGTCCCCGACGTCGTACGTGCTGGTGTGGATCTCGAAGCTGGGCACCACCCAGGGCGAAAGCAAGACAAGCATTTACGAGATCGGCCTCGAAGCCGCCCACTGAGCCTGAAGTGGTGCGCACGTCCGCAGTTCGATTCAGTGCCGCCGTCGGTGTGACGGCCGCGCTCGCGACCGCGGGATTGGGTACCTCGGTGCTGCTGCACTCCAGCCGGTCAGCACTCTCGACGAGCGCTCCATCATCCCCACAATTTCCGCTGTCGGGCGCCGAGATTACCGGCCTGCTGTCGCGGCCTCCCGACTTTGGACCGCTGGGCGACGCCCGCCGGCGGTCGTCGTGTCTGAGTGGGCTGGGCTATCCGGCGTCGGACGCAGTGCTCGGTGCGCGACAGGTCGACATCGACGGCGCCCCCGCGGTGGTGTTGCTGCTTCCCGGCGACGCGGCGGACACCGTCGCCGCGCTGGCGGTACGGCCGAACTGCAGTTCGGCCGACACCGGCCTGCTCGCCGACACCCAAATCCACCGTCCGTAGCGCTCGTGGGGAACAGCGGGACATACCCTGGTGTTTAACGTGACGCGTCGCCCCCTGGCAAGCTTCGGCAGAAAGGCTGGCATGAGTGCTTCTCCCACCGTCCACGATGTCATTGTCATCGGCTCGGGACCGGCCGGCTACACCGCGGCGATCTACACCGCCAGGGCACAGCTGTCACCGCTGGTCTTCGAAGGTAGCCAATTCGGCGGCGCGTTGATGACCACCACCGAGGTTGAGAACTATCCCGGTTTCCGAAGCGGCATTCAGGGCCCCGAGCTGATGGACGAGATGCGCGAGCAGGCATTGCGGTTCGGTGCCGACCTACGGATGGAAGATGTTGATGCGGTATCGCTTGCCGGTCCCGTCAAAACCGTCACCGTTGGCGACGAGACCCATCGCGCTCGCGCCGTCATCCTTGCCATGGGCGCCGCGCCGCGGTACCTGTCGGTGCCCGGTGAGCAGGAACTGCTCGGCCGCGGTGTGAGCTCCTGCGCGACCTGCGACGGGTTCTTCTTCCGCGACCAGGACATCGCGGTGATCGGCGGCGGTGACTCGGCGATGGAGGAGGCCACCTTCCTCACCCGGTTCGCCCGGACCGTCACAATCATCCACCGGCGCGAGGAGTTTCGTGCTTCGAAGATCATGCTCACCCGCGCCCGCGACAACGACAAGATCCGCTTCCTGACCAACACCGTGGTCACCGAAGTGCTTGGCGATTCCAGCGTCACCGGCCTGCGGCTGCGCGACACCATCACCGATGCGGAGAGCACACTCGACGTCACCGGGGTTTTCGTCGCGATCGGTCACGATCCGCGCTCCGAACTCGTGCGCGACCAACTCGACGTCGACCACGACGGATACGTTCTGGTGCGCGGGCGCGCCACCCAGACGTCGGTCGCCGGTGTCTTCGCGGCAGGTGATCTGGTTGACCGCACCTACCGGCAGGCGGTGACCGCCGCCGGCACCGGTTGCTCGGCCGCGATCGACGCCGAGCGGTGGCTGGCCGAAACCGCACACGCCGAAACTGCCGACAACCTGATAGGAGCCCCGCTGTGACTGACACCACCGCCACCATTGCCGTCACCGACGACTCGTTCGCCCAAGACGTACTCGCCAACGACCGGCCGGTGCTCGTCGACTTCTGGGCGACCTGGTGCGGCCCCTGCCGGATGGTCGCACCGGTGTTGGAGGAGATCGCCGCCGAGAAGGCCGGCGCGCTCAAGATCGCCAAGATCGACATCGACGCGAACCCCGACACCGCCCGCAATTTCAAGGTCATTTCGATTCCAACGATGATTCTGTTCAAGGGCGGTGAACCCGTGAAGCGGATCGTCGGCGCGAAGAGCAAGGCGGCGCTGCTGCGCGAACTCGCAGACGAACTTTGACCCGATGACGACCCGCCTGGCGTTTTCTCGATTCGGCGAACCGTCTGCGACAATACGGGTAGTCGTGCGACCGCCGATCCAGATGCTTCGATGACGCGCTCTGCGCGTCATCGGGCGCTGCCGCAACCGGCTGATCGTGACCGAAAGGCCCGTCTATGTCGACTCTGCGCCGCGGGGACCGCGGCAGCGCGGTCACCGAGATCCGCGTTGTCTTGGCCTCACTGGGATGGCTGGACCATCCCGACGCGGATTTGACGACCGGCAAGCATGCGGTCCCCGACTTGTTCGATGCCGAACTCGATGACGCTGTGCGGGCGTTCCAGCAGCATCGGGGCCTGCTCGTCGACGGCGTGGTCGGCGAAGCCACCTACCGCGCGCTGAAGGAGGCGTCGTACCGGCTGGGTGCCCGTACGTTGCACCATCAATTCGGTGCCCCGATGTATGGCGACGACGTTGCTTCCCTGCAGGCCCGGTTGCAGGACCTCGGCTTCTACACCGGGTTGGTGGACGGTCATTTCGGCCTGCACACGCATAACGCGCTGATGTCTTACCAGCGTGAGACCGGTCTCACTTCCGATGGCATCTGTGGTCCAGAAACGTTGCGCTCCTTGTACTTTCTTGGTTCTCGCGTCACCGGCGGATCACCGCACGCGATTCGTGAAGAGGAATTGGTGCGGCGCTCAGGTCCTCGCCTGTCGGGCAAGCGGATCATCATCGATCCCGGCCGCGGTGGTGACGACCACGGTCACATCACCCATGGGCCTGCCGGGCCGATCAGCGAGTCGGACATCTTGTGGGACTTGGCCGCCCGGCTCGAAGGCCGTATGACGGCGATCGGGATGGAGACGTTCTTGTCGCGGCCGGCCAGCCGTTGCCCGTCGGACGCCGAACGTGCTGCCACCGCCAACACGGTTGGGGCCGATTTGATGATCAGCCTGCGTTGCGCCACCCAACCCAGCTCGCTGCCTAACGGCATCGCTTCGTTTTTCTTCGGCAACTCACACGGCTCCGTTTCGACGATCGGGCGCAACCTCGCCGATTTTGTTCAGCGAGAAGTTGTGGCGCGCACCGGATTACAGGACTGCCGCACCCACGGCCGAACGTGGGACCTGCTTCGGCTGACCCGCATGCCCACTGTCCAAGTTGATATCGGATACATCACCAATCCGAAAGACCGCACCCGGCTGGTGACCACCCAGACGCGGGACTCGATCGCCGAAGGAATCCTGGCGGCCGTTAAGCGTCTTTACCTACTCGGCAAAAACGATCGCCCGACTGGCACTTTCACATTCGCCGAGTTGTTGGCCCACGAGTTGTCGGTGGAGCAAGCCGGCCGGCTCAGTCGATAGCCTCCACCCGGCAGGACCCCGCGCCGACGGGCTGCAACTGGGCACTCTGCAGCAGTCGCTCCAGCGCCGCTTCCACCTCGGCCTTCCATCCCAGGCCCTCACCCAACTCCAGTCGGAGTCGCGGAAAGTAGGGGTGCGGCGCGACGACGGTGAACCCCGCGTCGCGAAGGAAGTCCGCGGCGATCATGCACTGGTCGAACGAGCAGTCGCCGAACGGTTCGACCACCGGCCGCACATCGGGTGGTGCGCTGCGGTGGTCGGCAAGGACCTCGGCTTCGGCGGTACGACCGAAGGCCTCCAACGCGCGCACACCGCGGCGCATCAAGTCGGCGACCGCCTGTGCCACCAGGCTGCGAGCCAGGGTGTCGGGGTGCCCGGGCTCCACGCCCACAGATGTCAGAAGGACTGCGTCGGCACTGACGGGGCTCGTCGGAAAGCAGCTGGCGCGCGGGACTGCGCCGGGTGGCGCATAAAGCACGTAGCCCACGCAGGTGGATTCCAGTTGGTCGTTGGTGGGCGCCTCGCCGGCCTCCGCTGCCGCGGGACCGACGACAGCGATCTGCCCACAGGCCCCCCACTCCAGCATCACCATCGACAGCCAGGCTTCCTTCTCGAACTCCGGATCGGCGAAGTGGTCGTCGCGACCCAGCGCCGTCGGATCTACCTCCCAGAACACGCAGCGCCGGGCGTGCTTGGGCAGCTGCTCGAAACATTCGAGCCGCAGTGGCGTGATGCGGGCTGACACTAAGCTCTCGGGCCTCCATCGGGTGCTGCTGCCCAAGGCAGCCCTTCCAGAATAGGAGAGGGTGGGCATTCCAGGCCAGTCTCGGCCCTCTTCCATCGTCTTTCTCCTATGCAGCGCGAATAACCGTGAAACACATAATCTTTCGCTTAAAGGTCACCTATGGGTCGCGATGCGGTCATGATGCTGTCACAGTGACGTATCGACCTGGCGTCACTGGACACGCCCGTTCAGCCGCTAATACCGTCCATCAGGCCAACAATTCGCTGCAGATCCTCGACTGAGCCGAATTCGACAACAATCTTGCCCTTGCGCTTGCCCAGGCTCACCGTCACGCGGGTGTCGAACTTGCCTGACAGGTTGTCGGCGATATCTTGCAGGCCCGGCATCTGAATCGGTTTGCGCCGCGGGCCGGTGTGCGGAGCGGCGTCGCCCCGGTTGGCTAACGTGACGGCCTCCTCGGTAGCCCGGACCGACAAGCCCTCGGCGACGATGCGGGCGGCTAGCTCCTCTTGCGCGTCGGAACCGCCCTCCAGGGCCAGCAGGGCCCGCGCATGCCCCGCGGACAGCACTCCGGCCGCGACTCGCCGTTGCACGGGGATCGGCAACCGCAGCAGCCGGATCATATTGGTGATCAGTGGCCGCGATCGCCCGATCCGTACAGCGAGTTCGTCGTGGGTAACCTCGAACTCGTCGAGCAGCTGTTGGTAGGCGGCGGCCTCTTCAAGCGGATTGAGCTGGACGCGGTGGATGTTCTCCAGCAAGGCGTCCCGCAACATGTTGTCATCGCTGGTCTCGCGAACGATCGCTGGGATTGTTCGTAGGCCCGCCTGTTGTGCGGCGCGCCAGCGGCGCTCCCCCATCACCAACTGGTATCGCCCAGCGGGGTCGGGCGATCGCACGACGATCGGCTGCATCAAACCGAATTCGCGGATCGAGTGCACGAGTTCGGCGAGGGCTTCTTCGTCGAACACCTGTCGCGGCTGCCGAGGGTTCGGGACGATCAGCTCCGGATCGATCTCCCGGTACACCGCTCCGACCGGCCCAGTGGCGAGCGGCGGCCCGCCCAGCACCACGTCCGCCGCGGCGTCGCCCATCCGTGGGCCGAGCCCGCTCGCACCGGTCTCGGTCGGCCCGGTCGGGATCAGCGAGGCCAAGCCCCGGCCAAGTCCGCCCTTCCTGCGCGACGCCTGCGTCATTTCGATCCCCTCTTCGCGCAACCGCTCATTGGTGCTTGTCTCCTCTTCGCCAAGCGCTCATCGGTTCTGCCCCTCGTCCCGCTCAGCCAGTTCCCGGCTCGCGTCGAGGTAACTCATCGCGCCGCGCGACCCCGGGTCGTAGTCGATGATCGTCATGCTGTACCCCGGTGCCTCGGAGACCTTGACACTGCGCGGAATCACCGTCCGTAGCACCTTGTCGCCGAAGTAGCGGCGCACCTCGTCGGCCACCTGGTCGGCGAGCTTGGTCCGGCCGTCGTACATCGTGAGGATCACCGTCGACACCGCCAGGGTGGGATTGAGGTGGGCGCGCACCATCTCGATGTTGTTCATCAACTGCGACACGCCCTCCAACGCGTAGTACTCACACTGAATCGGGATCAGCACCTCGGGCGTGGCCACCAGTGCGTTGATGGTAAGCAAGCCCAACGACGGCGGGCAGTCGATGAAGACATAGTCGAAGTCGGTGTCGTCCAGTCCGGCGAGGGCCCCGCGTAATCGATTCTCGCGGGCCACCATGCTCACCAACTCGATCTCTGCGCCGGCCAGATCGATGGTGGCCGGCACGCAGAAGAGCAAGTCACTGTGTGGGCTCGGGCGTACCGCCTCGGCAAGTGGAAGCTCGCCGATCAGCATCTCGTACGAGGACGGTGTGCCCGCCTGCCGATGCTCGATGCCGAGAGCGGTGCTGGCGTTGCCCTGTGGATCCAGATCGATGACGAGCGTCTTGAGACCCTGTAGCGCAAGCGCGGCCGCGAGGTTGACGGCGGTGGTTGTCTTGCCGACGCCACCCTTCTGATTCGCGATCGTAAGAAGCCGCCGACGGGCGGGCGGCGTGAGCCGCGGGTGGGTGGTGTGCAGCACATGCATGGCCCGCTCGGCGGCCGCCCCGATGGGGGTATCCACGGAGTCTGTCGGCCACGGCGCATCTGCGGCCGACGGTGTTTCACGTGAAACATTTGCGGTCCCACTCCCCCGTGTCGCGTGCGCGTCGGTCACGTCCGCGCCGAGCGCGCCGCTGCCCTCCTGCGCGACCGCCTCCCCTTCCGCGGGCGCCTCGGTCACCGTCGCCTCCCCCGCCGTCGGCGCCTCGGTCACCGTCGCCGCCCTCGCCGTCGGC
>JAFAWC010000570.1 GCA_019242135.1 Mycobacteriaceae bacterium
TGCGCCGAACCCCTGATCGCGGATGAGATTGGCGGTCTGCCAAACGGTCTTGACCGCCTCGCGGCCGCCGGAGATGAGTTGCTGCCGTGCATCGACGCGGCTTCTCAACTCCTCTGCCTCACCGCGTGCCCGAGCCAGCAGCACCCACAACGTCACCACGCCCACGGCCTCGAGGATGGCGACCCCGCCGAGCGCCCAGACGACGAAGGTACCCATGCCTACCCGCCCTCCGGCGCGGCGCCGGGAACCAGACCCAGGCCGCGCGCGTGCACGGGCGTCACGGCTGAAGGTGCATGCTGGCCAGCACGAGACCGGGCTGGTGCGGCTGGACTGTGACCGCGCCGGGCGTCATTCGGGCTTCGTCATTCGGACGCGCCGTTCCTTTCGCCGGTGCTCGCGCTCTCTCCGGTGTTCGCTTCCTCGGGCGTTCGCCTGTCCCGCACCGCTACCCAGATCACCACGCCGACGACCGCGACCGCCGGCGCGAACGCCGGGATGGCGAGCAACAGCATGTGATGGGCAAGGATTTGGACGTGCTCGGTCATCATGCCTGAACTTTGGGGCGGTCCTCCGTTTGCGCGGACAACGGAGTCTCGTTGTTGTTGATTCGGCCGGCGCCCCAGGTCAGGCCACTGATCATGATCAGGCTGCACACCAGCACGATCAGACACCCGATGGTCCACAAAACCGCGGGGGTGTTCGGGGTCCGCTCCCGCTGCAAAATGGTGATCTCCGGCTGGAAGTGGACGGCACCGAAAATCGATTGGGCATCCGGCCGTGTCGTGGCCACCCCCTCGGCGGGTTTGTTGATCCCGGGGTCGGCGGGAAGGTAGATCGGCACCCCGGCCATCGTCTTGCCGTCCTGTACGCGCAGCAGTGTCTTCCAGTCGCCCCACACCGGAATCGGTTCGGTGGACCGGTATTGGCCGGGTCCGACCTGCTGCAGCCGGTCGATCATGATGCCGCGGTCGTTGGCCATCTTGCCCTGCCACGACAGGATCGACACCCACTCCGGGTGCGGGCTGACCAGATCTGGTGGCGTGATCCGGACGTCGGCTCGGACCATCTTGTGGCCGTTGACGTTTGACACCTCGGTCAGTGTGATGGCTGCGATGGCGTCCTTCGGCACGTGGTATTGCAAACCGTTGGCGGTCGCGCCGCCGATCACGAGCACGGTGGCGACGACAATGCCGATGCCGATACCCCGCGCCGGTAACCGCTGACCGGTGAAGACCATGCCGACCATCGCTCCGCAGGTCCCGACGAGAACGGCGACCGGCACGGCCATCGCGAGTGCCTCGGGCCACATGCTCATGGGCCACGGATAGTGGTAGACCGCGGTGATCCACAGCGATTCCAGCCACAGACCGACGGTGGAAATGCCCAGGCCGCTGAGGGCGCCGAAGACGAGCGGTCGTTTGATCAACGGGGTGAGCCCGAGCACCTCCACCACGACTGCGGGCCCCAGGTAGAGCGGGAACCAGTTGATTGGCGCGCCGAGAATGGGTCCGACGATCAGAGCCACCAGTCCGCGCAGGCCGATCGCCACCACGGCCGCCGCGATGGCACCGCCGCGGCCCATCATCATGCGCGCCGCGACCAGCGCTAGTGCGGAGGCGGCCGCGATCAGCATCGGCTGGAACACCAGACGGAACTGCGGTACCCCGAAGTCGAATTCGATCTGGTAGACCGACATTCCGATGACGATCCCGGCAAAACCCAGGTACTGCACGAACTTGAGGCCGAAACCTTCGCTTGGCAGCTCCTCGACGGGTGTCGCCTGGCGCCCCTCGTGTTCGAGAAGCAGCGCAGTCAGGGTCGCGAAGCCGGCGCCGCCGATCATCATCAGGTGCGTGGGACCCCACAGCGTGACGTCCTGGCCGAAGATCCGGTGCCAGATGTCGTCGAGGGGAAATCCGATCATCGCGTACATGCCGCAGCCGGCCATCAAGATGCCACCGACCGGTGCATACCAGTTGCGGGTGATCCGCACGGCAGACGGACTGGGCTTGTCGTAGGGCAGCACCACCGCCGTCATGCCCGAGAGGAACACACCGAACAGGCCGAAAATGATGAAGTAGTGCGCCGGATTGGCCAGCGGTCCGGGATCGCGGCCGTTGCCGATGTGCCAGCTGACGTCCCAGATAAACCCGAACAACGCGCAGATGACCATGGTGATGAACATCCCCACCGGCAACGCGACCCACGGCGCGCGCTTGAACCGGCGGCCGAAGGCCTCGCTGAGCCTGGTCAGCCAGGTGATTCGCCGGTTTCGGTGCAGATACCCGATCCATATCAGTACGGCGAAGACCACCGCCGCGACGGCACTCAACCCGATGACCTGGTTCAGTGCGGCGCCGCCGCCCTCAGATGTCGCAGCCAGTATTGACACGTCCACACCCTTCCCGTTCAGCCCAACGCGATGAGTATGGCCTAGCGAGTACCGCCGGTACCAGGTTTTGAAACCAGATCACCCGGATCGCTACGGCGCGGCAAATTAGCCGAACGGCTGAACTTTCTTCGGTGCGCCAGCGTCAACTGTTCAGGACCCCGGCGGTCGACGGCACACGCACTTGGTTTCAAGGCTCGGGTTGTTTGTCCATCAACAATCGCCGTCGACCGCCGCGGCCGTCCAAAACGGTCGGGGCGGCTCACGGCTCGCGCAACCGCCGGTGTCGCCCTGCGCAGTAGCCACCGGTTCGCCTGCCGCGACTCCAGACCGGGCGCGCTCATGGTCGGGTGCCGGCGGGTGGATGAGCGC
>JAFAWC010000637.1 GCA_019242135.1 Mycobacteriaceae bacterium
GAACGGCCCGGAGATCAGCGTGCCGACCTCGGTCACGCGAGTGGCGTCCAGCGGGCCGGTTGCGGTGATTGCGATGCGTGTTCCGTCGCGAAGCCATGGCGGACCAGCCAGTCAGTACAGACGCCGACCGCGGTGCGCAGCGTCTCACGCTGAGCCGGGCCCGAGTAGTAGTGGTTGGCGCCGGCGATCTCGTGCATCTCCTTATCGGGATGCCCGATGGCTTCGAACAGCCGCCGAGTGTGGCTCGGGGTGCAGGCGTCGTCGGCAAGGTTGCCGATCACCAGCGCGGGCACGGCAATATCTGGACCTGCCCTGAGCGCGTCGCCGTTGGCGTCGTCGTAGCTCCATTGCGACAACCAGCTGCGCAACGAGCAGAACCGGGCCAGGCCGATGGGACTCATGTTCACCACCTGCGGATCACCCAGGTAACACGTGCCGGGTGTGCGATCGTTCGGGTCGACGGCGGGATCCAGCCAGCGCGGGTCGGCCATCGTTCCGTGCACGACGAACGCGAACTCGTCGTCGGGTCGTCCGGCGGCTTTCAGGTCGGCCAGTTTCGCCTTGACCCACGCGGTGATTCGGCGGTTACGGTCGATCTGCGCCTGGCGGTAGCGCGCCAGGAACTCCGGGCTGTAGGGAGGCTGGTTGGGGTTGTCGGGGTGGTAGAGGTCCAGCTCGGGATCGCGGTTCGTCGGGTCGGATTCGTCGAGGATCGACGCGTCCAGCCACTCGGTCAGGGTGCCGTGGCGGCTGATGTGCGCGGCGAGCAGCATGATGCCGTCGGCGGGGATCAGTCCGAGTTGGGTCAGGTCGGGTCCGTCGCCAGACGGGCTCGCCGTGACGGTCGGATGCTGGGCCTGCTGCTGGTAGAAGACCGACAGCGAGCCGCCGCCACTCCAGCCGGCCAGCACCACTTTGTGATAACCCAGCCGGGTTTTGGCGTCCTTGACGCACTCGCCGAGGTCCTGGACCACCTTTTCCATCAGCAGCGCGGAGTCGGTTCCGCGGAATCGGCTGTTGCAGTACAGGACATGGTGGCCGGCGCGGGCCAAAGCGTTGATCATCGACAGGTAGGCGCCACCGCCGATCGGGTGCATGAACACCAAAACCGTGTCCGATGGTTTGTCTTTCGGTCGAAGCAGATGGCATTCGAGCACGATCAGTTCCGCCACGCCGCCGTAGACGTCGCGGACACCCGAGTCGTTCTGATAGGCAACGAGATGCGGGATGCGGTCGTAGGCGTGCCGGACGGCGGTGATCATCGGTGCTCCTGCAAGTCGTGCGCGAGCACGTCGGCCGACGGGGCGAGCCTGCGGCGAGTGTCGATCGCGATCACCTGCCAGTCGATGCTGGAGTATTCGTCGAACTTGCGGCGGGTCCGTTCACGCGCCTTCTCCGGTGCGCCATGGTGGACGCCTTGGGGCGCATGTGAAATCAAGCCCGGTGGCATCGGGATGCCGTAGAGCGCGCCGCCGTGGAAGAACGCGATCTCGTCGTAGTCGACGTTGCGGTGATACCACGGCGTGCGTTCGGTGCCCGGCACCCCCTCGGCCGGTTTGGGCAAGAAATTCATTACAGAGACGCCGGCGGCCTGCATGAACAGGTGCACGGTCGGCGGCAGGTGCACACTGTCGGAGGTCACCACGTTGTAGTCGGCGATGTTGAACGTGAAGGGGAAGTTGTCGCCGCGCCAGCCGACGACGTCGATCGGGTTGTGCTGATAGAAAAGCGATGTCGGACCACCGTCGTGCACCAGCCGGACCTCGTATTCATCGCGACCGTCGTCAGCCAGCGGTGCCGGCTCGGGAATAATGACCTGCGCCGGGTCGAACGGGAAGTGCCGGCCAAGCTGGCCGGCAGGCGGCACGCGGAACTCGTCGGCGGCCTCGATCATCAGCAGTGTTGTTTCGACGCCCGGGAGTTGACGCCAGGTCGTCGCCTTCGGCAGGTAGATCCAGTCGCCCTCGCGGTAACGCATCGGGCCGAACTCCGTCTCGAGGTGTCCCGAGCCGCGGTGCACGAAGCTCAGCAGGTCGCCGTCGACATGGCGGGTGTGAAAAGGCATCGGTTCGGCGCGCCGGCTCAGCGAGATCCGGCAGTCCGGGTTGGCGAACAACAGCATTGGGCCGCCCGCCGCGTCGGCGGCATCGGCGGGTTTGAGCTCCGACGCGAGTACGTCGACCGGTCGCAGCGGACCCACCGCGCGATAGGCGGTGGGGTCGTTGCGCCGATACATGTTCGCGGTGCGTCCGGTGAAACCCCCGCGGCCCAGCTCGTCGTCCTTGAGGCCGTCGAGGTCGGCGTGCAGTCGGCGGGGGGTGACGCCCTTGCGAAGGTGAACGAACGATTCCAAGGTGCGCTCCTCGTCGTTTCATCAAACTAAAAGTGACATTACTTTTCGTTTTCTGGCAGGGCAAGGGGTCTGTCGTTTCGCGGAGGTGCACGTGGTCGAACCCGGATCATGAGAAGGTGGTTACCGCTATGGATGGCTACGAGTACATGACCTACGAGGAATTCGGCCGCAAGTTCTTCGAGGCCGCGGTGACCGAGAAGCGCGTGGCGGCCGCGTTCGGCGCGATTGCCGGTGAGCAGTTCGAGATGGGGCCGATGCGTCAGGGGCCCGGCGGACTCGCCAAGATCATCGCCAAGGTGACGATCAAGGACCCCAAGGTCAAGCGCATCCTCGGTGAGACGTTCACCTTCGATGTGAGTATCCCGCTGCTGATCGACATGGTCATCGATCTGCGGCTGGACAAGCCGCGGTTCTGTGTCGAGGGTGAGATTGCGCTGCGCGCAGTCGCGCGCGCCGCCGACCCGCTGCTGATCGTGGTCGAGGTCGGCAAGCCGCGCGCCTCCGACATTTTGGTTGACGTGGAGTCGCAGTCGCTGCGGGCCGAGCTGCTGCGCATCGTCGCCGGGGTCGACGCCGAGATCAAGCGCTTCATTTCCAAGTACGTGCGCGACGAGATCGACAAGCCGGCCTCCAAGCGCGCACAAGTCATCGACGTGACAAAGCAGCTCGAGTCATGGGAGGGCGATTAGCGCTTACTTCAGCTCGGATGAGGACAGCCCGAGCAAGCGCCGGGCCACCACCAGCTGCTGGATCTGCTGCGTACCCTCGAAAATGTCGAGGATCTTGCTGTCGCGGGCCCACTTCTCCAGAAGCGTCTGCTCGGAATAGCCGGTGGTGCCAGCCAATTCGACGGACTTGAGCGTGATGTCGCTGGCCACCCGAGCCGCCTTGGCCTTACCGATCGACGCCTCCTTGCTGTTGGGGATGTCGTTGTCCGCCTGCCACGCCGACCGCACGGTGAGCAGGTAGGCGGCTTCCCAGTCGGCTTCCATGCGCAAAAACTCCGCGGCGGCGGCGCTTTGAGCGTGTGAGGGTCTGTCGTAGGAGATCTCGACGCCCGCATCGGTGAGGACCTTGCGCAACTCTTCAAGTGCCGCGCGGGCAATCCCCACCGCCATCGCCGCGACGATCGGGCGGGTGTTGTCGAACGTTTCCATCACGCCCGCGAAGCCCTTCTCCACGTGGATCTCCGGGCTGCCCAACAGGTTGTCTTTAGGTATGCGGACATTGTCGAAGCGGAGCACCGCGGTGTCGGAGGCCTTGATGCCGAGTTTGTCCTCGAGCCGCTCGACCGTCACACCGGGATATTCGCGCGGCACGATAAACGATTTGATCGCCGCGCGACCCAACGACTTGTCCAGGGTGGCCCACACCACGATGTGGCTGGCCCGCGATCCCGCGGTGACGAAGATCTTCTCGCCGTTGATGATGTACTCGTCGCCGTCGAGGCGGGCGGTGGTCGAAACGGCCGCTGAGTCGGACCCGAAGCCCGGCTCGGTGATCGCCATCGCGGCCCACACCTTGCCGAGCCGCTGCAGCTGCTCGTCGGTGGCCACACCGGAAATGGCGGCGTTGCCCAGCCCCTGATACGGCACCGACAACAGCAGCGCGACGTCGCCCCAGCTGATCTCCATCGCGTTCACCAACGCGGACATGTTGGCGCCGTTGTGGTTTTCGTCCTTGCCCTCGCCCTCGCGGAACGCCTCGGCACCCGCGAATGCGAACGCTTTCGCCTCCGAGATGCCTTCGAACAGATTCGCCAGCGTTTCGAGCTCCACCGGGTAGGCGTGCTCGGCCAGGTCGTACTTGCGCGAGATCGGCCGCAGCATCTCCGCTGCGCCTTGATGGGCTTTGTCGATGACCGCCTGCAGTTTGCGCGGCATCTCCAAATTTATTGCCATGACGTGACTTTCGTTTGGTTAGATTACCAGGACGCCCTCGGCGACGCCGATTGCGCGCAGGTCGCGGTACCAGCGTTCGACGGGATGCTCCTTGGTGTAGCCGTGGCCACCCAGCAGCTGCACGCCGTCGAGGCCGATCTGCATCCCCTTGTCGGTGCCGAGACGCTTGGCCAGCGCCGCCTCGCGCGCAAACGGCAGTCCCTGCTCGGCGCGTGAGGCACCGCGCCAGGCGATCAGCCGCAGGCCGTCGAGTTCGATCGCGATGTTGGCGCACATGAACGCCACCGACTGACGATGGGCAATCGGCTCGCCGAACGCCTGGCGCTCCTTCACGTATGGCACCACGTAGTCGAGCACCGCATGCGCCGTGCCGACCGCCAGTGACGCCCAGCCCAGGCGTGCCAGCGCGACGGCTTGGGAGTAGTCGGCGTCGGCGGCCTGCTGCTCACCGAGTCGAGCGGCCAGCGGCACGGTGACGTCGAGTTCGACCCGCCCGAGTGCCGCGGCCCGAATGCCCATGCCCGGTTCGGGTGTCACGGTCAGCCCCGGCGCGGACGACTCGACGATGAACAGCGCGGGCTTGCCGTTGAACTGGGCGCCGACGATGAACAGCTCGGCGTCGGTCGCGGCCGGCACAAGGGATTTCACGCCGCGCAGCCGGTAGCCACCGGGTGTGCGGACCGCCGTCGTCTTCAGTGCCGTCGGGTCGAACAGCGGCTGTGGTTCTGCGATGGCGACGCACGCCTGCGGGACGTTCTCGCCGGCGAACTCTTTCAGATAGGTGGCCTGCTGATCGGCGCTGCCCCAATTGGTGAGCGCGGTCGCGACGCCGCCCGGAGCGAGAATCGGCAGCGCCAGTCCCATGTCGCCGTAGGCCAGTGCCTCGGCGACCAACGCGTTGGTGACGGTGGAGCGGTGCGCGGCGATGCCCTCGAAATCCTCCGGGATGTTGATCGCGGTGATGCCCAGCTCGGCGGCCCTGCCGATCAGGTCCGGCGGGTAGGCCGCGGCGTCGTCGGCGTCGCGCGCGGCGGGCCGCAGCACCTCCTCGGCGAATTCGCAGACGGTCTGGACAATCAGCTTCTGGTCCTCGTCGGGGGTGAGGTCGAAGTAGTCCTTGCCACTGGCCTTCAGGCGGGTCGGAGCGCTGCGAAGGTTTTGCACCCGCTTGAACTGGCGGGTGCCCGCGCCGGCGACGGAGAACGTCTGCTTGATGCCGTAGCGCAGGGCGCGGTTCAGCGGGTCGCGCAGGTGGTAGCGGTCGAGGAACTCCTGCCCGACGATCGGGGTGATCAGGGCCAGCCCGATGTCGGTCGGGGTGCGTTTGCGTCGGCGCAGACCGACGGCGCTTTCGTGGGCCGTGGCGCGGCGCTTGGGCGGAATGGTGTTGGTCATCTCAGCAGCCTCGGTGAGTGGGATAGGTGTATCTTACTCCAGAGTAAGGTAGCTTCTATCTGTTAACTGCCTCACACTGCGCGAACAGGTGTTCACGCGGTCCGGATGGGCAGGCGGCGAGCAAAGTGGTTGAGCGGCTTGTTTTCAACGCGTCGTCCGACGGCCCCGCTACTCGCCGCCGAGGCCGGTCAATACGGCGTCGTGCAGCTTTCCGTTCGTCGCGACGGCGCTGCCGCGGTGTGGGCCCGCAACACCGTCGAGCCCGGTGAAGGTCCCACCGGCCTCGCGTACCAGGAGATCCAACGGCGCCAGATCCCAGACGGACACTTCGGGTTCGACCGCGATGTCGACCGCACCCTCGGCGACGAAGCAGT
>JAFAWC010000713.1 GCA_019242135.1 Mycobacteriaceae bacterium
CATCGGTGGCCAGATTCCGCCAGTTCATGACTTTGCTGAACTGACCCACGTCGCTGGCCTCAACGCGAGGGTCAAACCGCGACCAATGAGATCCATTAACGCGGCAGGGTTGATCGTCGGGCTCGCCACTAGCCGGTGTCGGTGGCAGGGGTGCGCAACTTGGCGGCCCATTTGTCTTCGATGCGGCCGAACCGCCAGATCAATAGTGAGGCGATCCAGGTGGCGGCGAATAGTCCGACGATGACGAATCCGAGGATGTTGAGATCCAATCCGGTGATCCAGTCCCAGAACCCGCCGCTGAGTCCGAGCTGTCCGGCCAACAGACCAAGCAGTTCGATAGTGCCGATGATCAGCGCGACGGCCACCGACAGGGCGGTGACGGTGATGTTGTAGTAGATCTTGCGTACCGGTTTCGAAAACGCCCAGCCGTAGGCGAAGTTCATGAACGACCCGTCGATGGTGTCGAGCAGACTCATCCCGGCGGCGAACAACACCGGCAAACACAGAATCGCATACCACGGCAGCCCGGCCGCGGCGCTGGTGCCGGCCAGTACCAGCAGCGCGACCTCGGTGGCGGTGTCAAAGCCCAGCCCGAACAGCAGCCCCACCGGGTACATCTGCCAGGGTTTCGTGATCGACTTCATGATGCGGCCGAAGAACCGGTTCATGAACCCGCGGTTGTTGAGTTGTTCCTCGAGCTCGGATTCGTCGTAGGCGCCGTGACGCATCTGCACGAACACCCGCACGATGCCGACCAGGATGACGATGTTGATGATTGCGATGATGTAGAGGAACACCCCGGACACGCTGGTGCCGATCAGCCCGGTGTAGTGATGCAGTGCCGAGGCGTCGTCCTGGACGGGGCCCACGATCGCCCGTACCCCGATCGCGAGCAGAAACGCCAGCCCGAACACCACCGTGGAATGTCCCAGGGAGAAAAAGAAACCCACCGACAGCGGGCGTTGTCCGTCGCTCATCAGCTTGCGGGTCGTGTTGTCGATCGCCGAGATGTGATCGGCGTCAAAGGCGTGTCGCAACCCCAGGGTGTAGGCGGTGACGCCGACACCGAGGCCCAGAGTCTTCTCCCCGAGGCTGAAATGCTGTGGCGCCACGAACGCGGCCAAAGTGATCCAGCCGATCAAATGCAGCCCGACGATCACTGCGACCATCGCCCCCACACGCGCCCACTCCGCACCGGATAGCGCGCCACGGACTGCCGCCCACCGCGAACCGCTCCGCTCGACTGCCGTAGCCGTCATCGCCGCCCCTCGTGTCACCGCCACTCCGACATGTCGACGCTAGCCCGAAGGCCGGCGTTGTTGCCAGCGATTCGCAAAAGTGATTTGACGGTGTCAATGCGTGGCGGTCGGCCTCGCTGCGCGCCACACTTGAGCCATGTCACGCGGTGCACCCGAGAAGCGGATGCGGACGCTACTGCGTGGGCACGGCCTGCGGTGCACCACACCGCGCCTGGCAGTGCTGTCCGCGCTGGCCGCGACCCGGCCGGCGGGCGCGCATCTCACGGTGGCCGAAATTCACGATCGGCTGACCCAGGCGGGTCACCGCGTCGACTTGGCCACGGTGTACCGGACGGTGTCCACCCTGGTCGAACTGGGCGTGGTGCACACGTTGACCGTCGATGAGCGCGGCGCGACCTACGGGCTGGCCGACCAGCCCCACCACCACGCGGTGTGTACCCGCTGCGGCGCCCTGATCGGGCTGCCGGCCGCGCAGCTCACCACCACCCTGGCGGCGGCCAGCGCCGAAAGCCAATTCCTTCTTTCCGATCAGGCAGGAATGACGCTGCGCGGCCTGTGCCCAGATTGCCGGGATAAGGCAGGCGCCTGAGCGGGACCGTGGGCCCGCCCGGCGGCCTTAATGCGAGTGCGCGTGGATGTCCTCGACCCCGGCCTGATGGGTGTGCCGATGGCTGTGCTCGGTGCCCTCGTCGTGGCCGTGCTGGTGCTCATGTTCGACGTGCTCATGTTCGTGAGCGCTGTGCGCATGGGTGTGCGTCACGTCGCCATGGGTGTGCTCATGGCTGTGCGGATCGTTGTGCGAATGCTGCTCGGTCATCGGTCATCTCCCCTGCTTTGAGCTGAATTGCATTCAATCGCGTTGTCGTGCTGAGTCATCCATCGGTGTTCAATTCGACACCCGTTTTCGGTCGACCGCCCGAAGGCCGTCGTCGCGATGGTGCCCGGGAACGCCGGGGCCGGCGTGCTCGGCATTGAACACCGCATCCATCACCAGTTGGCGCACATGCTCGTTTTCCAGGCTGTAGAAGATCGTGGTGCCCTCGCGGCGGGTGCGCACCAGTCGGGCCATCCTCAGCTTGGCCAGATGCTGCGACACCGACGGTGCCGGCTTGGCCACATGGTCGGCCAAATCGCTCACCGAGCGCTCCCGATCGGCCAGCGCCCACAACACCTGCACCCGGGTGGCGTCGGCGAGCATGCGAAACACCTCCACCACCAGGCCGACCTGATCATCCGGCAGCCTGGCTGGAGATGTACCTGCATTCATACGCAGATATTAGCACGGTCAAGGCAGGCGGGGACCGCCCATCCGGGGGTCCGATATTGCGGTGATGAAGGCGGTCGGGCCTCGTCAGGCGGGGCCGACGACGTGACAGACCGTCGTGCACAACAACAACGTGCCCGGGGGCAGCTGTGGATGTTGCGAGTCCGGCGGTGCCGCGGGGGCCGGCGATGGCGCTGATGCGGCCGGAGCAGGCGACGGCGCGGGTGCCGCGGGGGCCGATGACGGCGGGGGTGCGGCCGGCGCCGGCGATGGCGCTGGTGCGGCCGGAGCGGGGGACGGCGGTGCGGCCGGCGCAGAGCTGGCCAGCACGCGATTCGCCGTGAAAGTCGCGGCCTGGTCGACCAGTCCGGTTTCCGCGTACTGCATGTGCGCGTTGAAGTCCGTGCCGCTGGAGCAGATCGGGTCATCTTGCACGCACAGGTCGATGGTCTTGTCGGTATACAGCGGGCCGATTGCGATCAGCGGCTGGTTGATCGCCCGCATGAACCGGTCCGACGGCTTCCCGAACAGCGCCACCGCGGCGACATGGTTTGCGATGTCAGACGGCATCGGGTTGGGCACACCAGTCGGCGCGCCATCCGGTATCACATTCGCGGTGACGAAGCCCATCACGGCGGCGCCCTGGGAAAATCCGCCGAGCACCAATCTGGTGTTGGGACAGTTCGCCACCGTGGACCGGATATGCGCGCTCGCGTCGTTGATACCGTCAAGGGCCGTCGGGAAATCGGTGGTGGCGGGGTAATCGACCGGATATATCTCCATCGACCTCGTGGTGACTCGTGCGCGCAGTGCGTCCACGAACGCCTGTCCGGTGGGACCCACACCGGGGTCCTCGGTGGTACCGCGGGCGAACACCACCTCCACGTCGGGACATGATTGCGACGACGCGGACGGAACCGGTCCGCACAGTCCCCAACTTGCTGCTGCCGCAGCACCGACGAACACGGTGATTTGACGTGCCCACACGCCGCACATGCTGACACACCGTGACGAGGACGGCGACCGGAAAAGCCAACGGCCAGTGAACGCCGAGTGAATCCGCGCCTCGGGCGGACCGGCGGGTCACGCCATCAGCTGTTGCCCGCGGATCGCCTGTAGACCTCGGCACGGCGACAGCGGTCTCCGTTTCCCTTCATTTTTCGTGCCGAGACACCTTGTCCTCCAAGTGTGTCAGGTGCCAAGAATCTTCCAAGGACCGATCTTCAGACTCGTCGCATCGACCGGCACGAGGAGAAGAATCGACTCGATGGACATGCAGAGACTGCGGACCTTCATGGATCGTGCAGCGGTTCAAGGAACCTCACCTGACGCATTGACGGTTCTGGGCATGTCCGGGCCCATGGCGGTAATCATCGGCGTCGCAGTGCTCTGGTGGACGCTGTCGGCGCTGTCGCTTGGGGTGCGGCTGTGGTCGTGGTCAGCGCCGCTGTTCAGCGTCTGAGCCGGAGTCTGGACCGCACGACCACGGCGTAGCCGACAAACAGCACCCCGAGCATGGCGATATCGAAAAACCATGCCGATGCGGAGTGTTTCCAATGCGAATCGTTCGGCACCGCCTGCGCCACGTTACTCAGATCGGTTGTCGATGCGGTCGCGGCCAAGCCCCACCGGGCGGGCGTGAGCCAGGAGGGCGGGTCAAGCACCAGCCGGTCGGTCACCGGGATCATGCCGCCCGCGAGCACCAGCTGCACCATCAACGTCACCACCATCAGCAGCAGGACCTGATTACTGTTGTGCGCCAACACTGAAACCAAAAGACCCAGCATCGTCGCCACCAGACACGTCGCCGCGACACCGACGAACAACTCCACCACGGGACTGCCCAACGCTGCGGCGCCCGGCGGCGGCGGCTTGCCGATCGCGGGCGCCGTCACGATCAAAACCAGCACCGCCGACTGGATCACCGCAGCCGCGCCGAACACCGCGACCTTCGCGAGCAGATACGCCGTGGCCGACAACCCGACGGCCTGCTCGCGGCGGAAAATGGTGCGTTCACCGACCAATTCGCGCACCGTCAGCGCTGTCCCCATGAACACCGCACCGAAGTTCAGCAACACCACGATCTGCTTGGGTTCGTTCGGAGAGGCACTGCCGGCGGGCGGCTTGCCGAAACCGGCGTGACCGGCCACCGCCAACGGCAGCAGACCGACGATGAACGGCAGCAACACCAGGAACACGAAGTAACCGCGGTCGGCGACGAGCAGCTGCACCTGGCGGCGCGCGACCGTCGAGAACTGCCGCCACACGCTGGTGTGCACCGGTTCGCCCACGTCGACGGGCTTTTCGGGGGTAGTGAGGACAGGGGCCTCGGCCAGCCGCTCGGAGTGGTCGAGAAATCGTTGTTGGGCCGCAGCGGGATCCGCGCGGACGTCGGTGAAGATGTCAGCCCAATCGGTGGTGCCCATCATTGGTCCGATCTCAGCGGCTGGTCCGCAGAAGGCGGTTTTCCCGCCGGGTGCCAGCAGCAACACCTGATCGCAGACGTCCAGGAACATCAACGAATGCGTCACCACCACGACCACCCGGCCCGCGTCGGCAAGCTGACGCAGCATCGTCATCACCTGCAGGTCCAGCGCGGGGTCCAGTCCCGACGTGGGCTCATCGAGCACCAGCAGCGACGGAGAAGTCAACAGTTCCAACGCAACCGACGCGCGTTTGCGCTGCCCGCCCGACAGCTTGTCGATACGGGTGTCGGCATGGGCCGTCAATTCAAGTTCGTCGAGCACCCGCGCGATCACCAGCTGGCGATCGGGTTTTGTGGTGTCGGGCGGCATCCGCAGTTTCGCCGCGAAACGCAATGCTTGATTGATCGTCAGCGAAGGATGCACGACATCGTCTTGCGGCACCATGCCGAACCGGCTGCGCAACGACGCGTATTCGGTAGCAAGGTCGTGCCCATCGAACGACACCGCGCCCTCGGACGGGCGGGTGGTCCCGACGAGCACCCCCGCGAGGGTGGACTTGCCCGAGCCGGACGGACCGACCACCGCCGTGAGCGTGCTGGGCCGCGCGGAGAACGAAACGCGGTCCAGAAGCGTGCCCGCGCGATCGACCCGCACGCTGATGCCGCGCACCTGCAGCCCGCCGGTTCTGGTCGGTTGGGCACGGCGGCGGAGCTTGCCGTTGGCGAAGACCAGGTCGACGTTGCCGATCGTGACGAGGTCGTTGTCGCCGAGCACCGCGTCCTTGACGCGGCGGCCGTTGACGAAGGTGCCGTTGATGCTGTTGGCGTCCCAGATCTGAACGCCGTGCGGCGACGGCACCAAGACGGCGTGGTAGCGCGAGGCCAGCACGTCGGGAACGACGAGATCATTGTCCGGGGCGCGGCCGATCCTGGTAGAGCCCGGCGGCGCCGTCACCGACGCGCCGGTCCAGCGTGCGCGCAGCAGGGTGGCGGCAAGGTTGCGTACTTCATGGGGCGGCGGTGGCCGCGTCATCCGCACAAATCTATCGGTGAAGCCTCACAAATCTCCCAAGAATCCTTCAAGGACACCTGTACAAACTCGTGCTACCGACCCCCGGACCGGGGCAGCCATCAGGCGAACCACGAGGACGAGAGAGATCGATGGACGGGCTTTACGCGCTGAAACCCTGGTACACCCGCAGGCTGCAGTTATTCGTCGATCGTGCCGTGGTCCAGGGCACGTCACCGGACACGTTCACCGTCATCGGCATGGTGGGTGCGACGGCCGCAGCGGCCAGCATCGCGGCGGGCTGGTGGATCCCCGCGGTGCCGTTACTCGGGGTGCGACTCGCCGGCGCGAACCTCGACGGCGCGGTCGCGCGAGCCCGCGACGTGCGCCGGCCATGGGGATTCGTGCTCAACGAGATCGGCGACCGGGCCTCGGATCTGCTGGTGTTCGCGGGATTGGCGGTCTGGGCCGCCTACCAGGGCGGTCCGGTCGGACACTGGCTGTCGTGGCCGGTGATGTGGGTGCTGGTGGCTGCACTGGCAGCCATGCTGCCGACGTTCGCCTCGCTAGCGGCCGCGGGAGCGGGTGCGAGCCGGCGCAACGGCGGCCCGTTCGGTAAGACCGAGCGTTGCCTGGCCATCGCCGTTGCCGCCGCAGCACCGGCGGTGATCGGGTGGGCGTGCGCAATGATTGCTGTCGGATCACTGTTGACCGCAGGCGCCCGGCTGGCCGGCGCACATCGGGAACTGGCGGCGACCTCTGCGTCG
>JAFAWC010000720.1 GCA_019242135.1 Mycobacteriaceae bacterium
GCCGATCGCTCCGTCCTGCACGCTCCAGTTCGCCAGGATCGTCTTGTAGTCGCCCGTTTGCATGACATGCTCGAGCGCCTTGAGCAACGCCTGGCCCAGCGGCGAACCCTTCGGGATCGCCCACCCGTACGGCGCGGCCTTGAACAGCGCCCCGGCGGCCTGCAACTTGCCCGCGCTGTCCTTGATGGCCGACACCGTGACTGGATAATCGGCGCTCATCGCATCAGCCTGACCCACCATCACGGCGTTGGTCGCAGCGTCCTGTCCCTCGAACTTGAGGACGTTGATCGCGGGCTTGCCCGCCTGCAGGCACGCTTGATTCTTGGCCGGCAATTCATCGGTGTCCTGGACGGTTGCCGTCTGCACGGCCACATGCAGTCCGCACGCGTTGTTCGGGTCGACCGGCGAACCGGGACGTTGCGCCCACAGCGATCCCGCCTCGAAGTAATCGACGAAGTCGACTTGGTCTTCGCGCTTCTTGTTATCCGTGAACGATGACATTCCCATGTCGAAGGAGCCACCCTGAATCGACGGGATGATGTTGTCAAACCCCGATTCACGGTAATCCGGTGTCACCCCGAGCACTGCGGCGACGGCGTTGAGCAAATCGACGTCGAAGCCGATGATTTTGCCGTTGGAGTCCTTGTACTCGTTGGGCTTGTACGTCGGGTCGGTGCCGACGATCAACTTGCCGGACTGTTTGACCTTGTCCGGCAACAGATTCGCGATCTCATCGACCTTGGACGGCTTCACCGAGGTTGTCGGTCCTCCGGGACCCGAACTCTCGGTGTTGTTTGCACAGCCCGCCAGGGCCAGCGCAGCCGAGACGACGATCGCCTGGGCCATCAGCCACCCTCGTGATCTCCTCATGGCTCACACTCTAGTAATCCGGCGATTTCCCGCCGCTCCATCGCTGGGCCGATGCTGTCACCTGACCGCAAAAGACCTAACCAGCGCCCAGACACTGTGAAACACTTCTTCTTATGACTGCTCCCGAACGACCCAAGCTACTCAAACACCTGTGGATCTCGACGCTGGTTTCCGGAGTCCTGTCGGTGGTGCTGGGTGTCCTGGTGACCCTGCGACCCGGCGGTGCCGTCTGGATCGCGGCGATCTTCCTGGGCGCCTACCTGCTGGTGAGCGGGATCGCCCAGGTGATCTTCGCCTTCAGCCTGCACGTATCCGCCGGCGGGCGGGTGATGTTGTTTATCAGTGGCGCGGCGTCGCTGATCTTGGCCGTGCTCGCGTTCAAGGACATCGGAGAGGAATCGCCGACGGCGCTCCTGCTGCTGGCGATCTGGATCGCGATCGGCTTCATCTTCCGGGGCGTGAGCACGACGGTTTCCGCGATCAGCGACCCGCACATGCCGGGCCGCGGCTGGGCGATCTTCTTCGGCCTCATCAGCATCCTCGCGGGCATCGTCGTGATGGCTTCGCCGCTCACCTCGCTAGTGCTTCTGGCGTGGGTGGTCGGCATCTGGCTCATCGTGATGGGCGTCTTCGAGATCGGGTCCTCCTTCTCGATCCGCAGCGCGTCGAAGAAGGTGGACGGCTTCGTCGAGAGTCGGGCGCCGTCGCAAGGATAGAAGGATAGGCCGCATGACCGAACCACCGGAATCCCCGCAACCACCGCCGTCACCCTCCGGCGCCGCCTACCCAGCCCCGCCGCCGATGCCTTACGCCGGTCAGGCGCCGGCGCCGATACAGCCGCGTAACGGGCTGGGCATCGCGGCGTTGGTGCTGGCGATCGTCGCGTTGATCTCGTGCTGGACGATCGCCGGCGGGGTGATCGTCGGCATTGTCGCCGTGGTGTTGGGCTTCGTGGCCCGAGGCCGTGTCAAACGAGGCGAGGCAAACAATGGCGGCGTCGCGCTCGCCGGGATCGTGCTCGGTTTTCTGGCGATCGTCGCGGGACTGGTCTTCATCCCGATCTGGATGAGCTTTTTCGGCACCGTCGGATTCGGCGACTACTACAGCTGCATGACGAAGGCCGGGCAGGACCAGACGGCCCGCCAGCAGTGCGCCGAACAGTTCACCCACCACGTCGAAACCCAGTTCAGCGTCACGCTGACTACCTCGCCGTAGCCGCCGGCTCTACAGGTGGCGTCGGCGCGGCCAGAACTCCAGCGACAACAGCACCACGGCCGCAGGCAGGATGTGCCGCCACGACAACAGCACGTAGCGGCGCTCGCCGAGCGCATGGAACTTGCGCAAATATCGGTACAGCGATTCCAGCGCGATCAGCGAATCGAGCAGATGAAGCCCGCGGAAGGCCAGTTGTTGTAGCCGGTTACGGTGCTTGTTGCGGAAGATTTCCGGAAACGCTGCGAATGCCAGCGAAAGCCGTTGCGCCCCTGTTGCCTTCACGGTCCAGATCATGTCGACGCTGAGACGCTCGTCGATCCCGTTGGGCGCACCGGGCCGGCGGAACGGCACATCGAGGGTGATGTCGCATCCCCCGCCGGCGGTCGCGTAACGGTGGAAACCCTGCACCCGCCCGGACCGGTCGCGGGCGATGGTCAGCAGAATGCCCGGGTAGCGGCGTTCCAGTGCGCGGTCGAGGATCATCGAGAATCCCCGCTCCATCCGAGCGCCGCTGTGCGACGCGTAAAGAACCTGAGCCAGTTCTGCCTGCAGCGCGTCGTCGACGAGCTGCTCAGCGACCACCTCCGTGGTGATTCCGCAGTTGTGCGTTCGCTGCACGGCCTGGCGAAGGTTTCGGTACTTGCGGCCGACCATGTCGAAGGAGCAGACATCGATGACGACGTCGCGGCCGATCGGAAGACTGTGCATCGCATGCCCGACCATGGCGTCGTTGCGCCACAGCACTTTCCACCGCTCGCTGCAGGCAAGCACCATGATCCGCCAGCCCCGCGAGTGGCACATCGCGACGAAATCCGCGACCAGTTGCGGAAACTGATCCTCATCGCCGAGGGGATCGCCGCTGACGGCGGCGAACCCGATGCGTGTCCGGTAGGCGATCGCCGCTGTGTTATCGGCACTGAAGTAGTAGCTCTTGAGCGACTGCATCGCAAACGGTGCCAGCGGGTCGCCCCGGGTGGCGTTCACCAACCGCCACACTCGCGGCAGATCGTCGGGCCGGGGCCGGGATGTCGTCGGCCACATCAACACCCACGCCGCACCGGCGATCAGCACGCTGCCAGCGAGGTCGTAGGACAACACGTGCGCGGCAAGGCCGATGACCAGCACGATCATCGCCGCACTTGCATGCACGGCGGTCACCGGCCGACCCAGAAAGATACCGCGCGCAATCATTGCCACGGCGGTGAGAATCGTCAGCGACCATGCCAGCCGGCCCGCGGCGTCCCAGTCGGCGTGCGCACGGTCCCGGGCGACGAGGATGACGAGCCAGCAGAACAGGCTCAGGACCGC
>JAFAWC010000076.1 GCA_019242135.1 Mycobacteriaceae bacterium
CATCGGTGGACGAGAGTTCGGCGCTGCGCTCCATCGCCGCGGCCGCCACACCGTGGGCTGCTCGCGCGTCGGCCGCCTGCGCCGCCTCGGACAGCAATTCGGCCACATCGTCGTCGGGACCCAGGCAGGCCTCGCTCAGCTGCCACGCGCGCCGCTCGACCGACGTGCTCGGGAGCGCCGCGGCGACCGCCCGGTGCGCCGCACGGCGCCGCGCCGGCTCGGCTGCCGAGTAGATCGCCGACCGCACCAGGGTGTGACGGAAGACCGCGTGCCCGGCCCCCAGCTCGACGAGCCCGATCGCCTCAGCCTCGGTCAACCTGTCCACGCCGCTGCCCAGCGCCGCGGCAGCTTTCGACGTCACGGCCAGGTCGCCATCGGCGACCGCGGCGACCAGCAGCGCTGTCTGCGCCTCGTCGCTGAGGGTGGCGATGCGGCGTGCGAACGTCTGGGTCACCGCATCCGGCACGGGCACCGGCAGATCAGCGGGCTTCTCGGAGAGCCGGTCCAGGTCGTGCGAGAGCTCCAGCAGGCCCAGCGGGTTGCCGGCCGTCAAGCTGTGCAACCGCGCGACAGCGGCCGCGCTTCCCTGCCGGTGCGCCGCGTCGCACACCAGAGCCGTCGCCGATCCCAGGTCAAGGCCGCCCAGATCCAGTGCGGGCAACTCCGCGTTCGCCAACAGCGCCTCGCGCTCCGGCCGTGTCGCGATGAGCATCGCGATCGGGTCGGCGACGAGGCGGCGGGCCACGAACAACAGGGTTTCGGCGGACGGCTGATCAAGAAGATGAGCGTCGTCGACCAGCACGAGGAGCGGGCGGTCCTCGGCAGCTCGGGACAGCAGGCTCAAGGTCGCGACCCCGACAGCGAAGCGTTCCGGCGCGGGCCCGCGCCTGCGTAGCAGCGCGATGTCGAGCGCGTCGCGCTGCGGGTCGGGAATGTGCTCGGCGAGTCCCAGCGTCGGCAGCAGCAACTGGTGCAGCGCCGCGAAGCTCAGCGTCGCCTCGGGCTCGCTGCCCACCGCGCGCAGTACCTGCATTTCGCCCGCGCTGCGCTCGGTGTCGTTGATCAGCGCGGTCTTTCCTATGCCTGCCTCGCCGCGCACAACCAGCACGCCGCTTTGGCGCACCCGCGCGCCGGCTAACAAGGTGGCGATGCGCTGCCGCTCCGCGTCGCGGCCGACCAGCATCTGCCGATCGTACGAAGAAAAAACTAGGGGGGTCACCGGATTCGGCGGGGGCGGCAGGGCTGCGAGTGTGGTTGCACCAGCCAGGAAAGGGACTGTCATGACCGAAACCACCGCCGCGCCCGCCCCCGTCGACCCGTCTGCCCTCGATCCCGACAAACTGATGGCCTTCGTGTTCCGCGCCGTGGAAGAGGCCGGCGCGGCGCTGAACACAGCGCTTGTCGTGATGGGAGATCGCCTGGGCTACTACCGCAGCCTGGCCGAAAACGGGCCGTCCACACCGGCGGAGCTGGCCGAGCGCACCAACACCGACGAGCACTATGCACGGGAGTGGTTGAACGCGCAGGCCGCCGGCTCGTTCGTGACGTACGACCCCGCCACGTCCAGATACCATCTGCCCCCCGAGCAGACCGCCGCACTCACCGATGAGAACAGCCCCGCCTTCGTCGGCGGCCTGTTCCAGATCGCGCACGGAACCGCCTGCGACGCGGCAAGAATCATCGAGGCGGCGCGCACCGGCGACGGGATCGGCTGGGGTGATCACAATTCCGACGTCCACATCGGTTGTGAGCGGTTCTTCCGGCCCAGCTACCAGGCGAACCTGATCAGCCAGTGGCTGCCGGCGTTGGAGGGCGTGGTCGACAAACTCACCGCAGGTGCCGCCGTCGCCGACGTCGGCTGCGGGCACGGCGCATCCACGGTCCTGATGGCCCAAGCGTTTCCCCGGTCCACCTTCCGTGGCGCGGACGCGCACGCGGCGTCGATCACGACCGCGCGGGAACGCGCCGCGTCCTGCTTGAGCAGCGGGCAGCTGAGCTTCGAGGCGGCCGGCGCCGACGTGTTTACCGGGGGCCCCTATGACCTGGTGACGATGTTCGACTGCCTGCACGATATGGGTGACCCGGTCGGTGCTGCGCGCCATGTCCGAGAGGTGATCGCCGACGACGGCACCTGGATGATCGTGGAGCCCGCGGCCGGCGATCACGTCGAGGACAACCTGCACCCGATCGGCCGGGCGTACTACGCCTTCTCCACCCTGCTGTGCACCCCGGCGTCGTTGTCGCAGCCCGTGGGCCTGGCGCTGGGAACCCAAGCAGGACCGGCGCGGATCAACGACGTCGTGTCCACCGCGGGTTTCACCCGGTTCCGGATCGCCGCGCAGACGCCGTTCAACAATGTTTTCGAGGTCCGCCCCTAACCCACGCGATCGCGAGACCATAAACGGATGAGAAGCGAGCAGCTCCGCGCTCGCCTGCCGGATGAGTCCGGCGAGGTGGTTCGTGACGGCGTCACGCTGCACTACGACGTGTACGGCGACGCCGACACCACCGTCGTGCTGATGCCGACATGGTCGATCGTGGACTCCCGGGTCTGGAAGGCGCAGGTTCCTTTCCTGGCGCGGCACTACCGCGTGGTCACCTTCGACGGGCGCGGGTGCGGACAGTCCGACAGGCCGCGAGGGGCGGGCGCGTTCGCCGACACCGAGTGCGCCGCGGATGTCGTTGCCGTGTTGGACGCCACCGCCACCCGGCGAGCGGTGCTCGTCGGGTTCTCCTGCGGCGCCACCTGGGCGGTGCACGTCGCCGCCGAGCACCCTGAGCGGGTGCTGGGGGTGGTGGCGATCGCACCCTCGTGCGAGCTGGACGTCGCCGGTCGCGACCAGGAACGGCAAGCCTGGCTCGCCAGCCACAACAAGCCGCGGGGCTGGCAGAAGTACAGCCGCGACCACTGGCTCAACGGCAAGGACGGCGATTTCCGGGAGTTCTTCTTCGCCGAAATGTATTCCGAGCCGCACTCCACGAAACAGAGAGAAGACGCGCTGCTGTGGTCGTCGGCCATTGACGCGCAAACCCTCGTCGACAGCACGGCCGCCCGGCTCAACGTGGAGGGATGGCCCGTGGAGCCGGTTGACGACATCGCCAGAAGAGTGCGGTGCCCGGTTCACGTGATTCATGGGACCGCGGACCGGGTGCGGCCCAGCCGTTTCGGGCAGGGCTTCGCTGAACTCACCGGCGGAACGCTGACGCTGATCGACGGCGGCGGCCATGCGCCACTCACACGCGACCCGGTGCGGGTCAACAACCTCATCCGCAACTTTGTCGAGTCGGTGACGGCGCAGCCGCCGGGGCACTCAGTGTGGCGACGTGCGCTGCGGCGCCGGCGGCGCGCACTGTTCTTGTCGTCGCCCATCGGGCTGGGACACGCGCGACGCGACGTGGCCATCGCCAAGCAACTGCGTGAGCTCCGCCCCGATCTCGACGTGGAGTGGCTCGCGCAGAGCCCGGTCACCCGGGTGCTGGACGCCGAAGCCGAGCGGGTGCATCCCGCGTCGCGACACCTGCTCGGGGAGTCGGCGCACGTCGAGGCGGAAGCCGGCGAACACGACCTGCACGCGTTCGAGGCGATACGGCGGATGGACGAGATCCTGGTGGCGAATTTCATGCTGTTCAGCGAGGTGGTCGAGGAGGACCCGCCCGACCTCGTCATCGGCGACGAAGCCTGGGACGTCGACTACTTCTTGCATGAGAACCCGGAGTTGAAGCGTTTCGCGTTCGCGTGGCTGACCGACTTCGTCGGTTGGCTGCCGATGCCCGACGGCGGCCAACGGGAGGCTGCGCTCACCGCCGACTACAACACGGAGATGGTCGAGCACCGGGCGCGCTATCCGCGCCTGCGCGACCGCTCGATCTTCGTCGGCAATCCCGACGATGTGGTGACCGCGCGGTTCGGGCCGGGCCTGCCGGTGATCCGGGACTGGACCGAGGAGAACTTCTCGTTCGCCGGCTACGTGCAGGGATCCGCGCCGCCCTCGGGCGCGCGGCTGACGCAGTTGAGGCGACGCCTCGGACTGCGGCCCGATCATCGGTTGTGTGTCGTGACCGTGGGTGGCACGGCCGTCGGAGATCCGCTTTTGCACCGAGTGCTCGACGCGGTGCCGATCGCGCGCCGGTTGATGCCTGACCTGCATTTCCTCGTTGTCACCGGCCCCCGGATCGATCCCCGCTCGCTGCCGAACCGAAACGGTGTCCGCGTGCGCGGCTACGTGCCCGACCTCGCGGACTACCTGGCGGCCGCCGACGTGGCGGTGGTCCAGGGCGGCTTGAGCACCTGCATGGAGCTGACCGCGGCGGGCACGCCGTTCATCTATGTTCCGCTCGAGCACCATTTCGAACAGAACTTCCACGTCCGCCACCGGCTCGATCGCTACCGCGCGGGACACGCTCTGACGTACGCGCAGGCGTGCGACCCGGACGTGCTTGCGAAGACGCTGGTCGAGCAGGCCACGGCCGAGACGCACTACCGGCCGGTGGAGACCGACGGGGCTGCCCGCGCCGCCGCGATGTTGGCCGAACTGGTCTGAGCGGGCGCGGTCAGCGGAACCGCGGCTCGCCGGGACGCTGGGTGCTGGCGGCGAAATGCCCGGCGATTGATGCGGCGATCTCCAAGAACCGTCGCCGAGTCCTCGGCGACATCGCGTTGGCGACGTCGATCACTCCGCCGGGGCGCAGATGCGGATCAAATGGCACCTCGAAAACCGGCTGGCCTCGGCTGCCGAACTGCTGCGCCAGGATCGCGCGGGTACGCGGTTTGGCGTGGCCGTCGGAGTCGTTGAGCACCACCACCGTGCGGTGCAACAACCCGGTCATGCCGCGGTTGTGCAGATACTCCAGGGTCTGGCCGGCCGCCGAGGCGCCGTCCACCCACGGCGAGGACACGACGATCAGCGCGTCCAGATCCCGCAGCACCTCCTGAGTGACCGGGGCGTCGATCGTGGATCCGCAGTCGATGATCGAGATGGTGAAATGGCGGTCCAGCCGCGCGGTGGCCTCCCGGTAGACCGCAGGGTCGAGCACCCGACGGCGCGACGTCGTGGACTCGCCGGCCAGCACGAACAGACCCGCGGCGTTGTTGCCGACCCGCGCACGCACGTCGGCGAAGCTGTCCACGTGGTCGTCGGCGGCGAGTTCCCAGTACGAGCCGGAGACGTGCGGATCGACGCGCGAGCCAAGTTTCCCGAATGCGGTGTCGGCGTCGATGGCCACCACGCGGTCGTCCTGGCGTAGGTCGGCGAGGACCGAGCCGACGCTGGCCGCGACCGTGGTTTTGCCGACCCCGCCTTTGCCCAGGACACCGATCTTGTAGTTGCCCCGCAACAATGTGCGGACCTTGGCCTCAAGCTCGGCCTGGCGCAACTCGTCGGGCGACTGCCCGGGGTTGACCAGTCCGAAGGTCGCTTTGTACACCGCCAGCCGCCAGCCCCGTCCGGGCGGCGGTTTGCGCATGGGAACGAGTTCGCTGCTGCGAATCGACTCGACGTAGTTTCCCCACCCCGCCGGTGGGCCACCCGGCACGGGCATTTGGCGAACCGGTGGGCTGCCCGGCTCGGGCGCCGGGCGAACCGGTGGCTGCTGCCAGCCCGCGCTGTAGCGGGGCTGTGCCGGATGCTCTTCGCGCAACCGGCTCATCGGCGGACCGGCCGGCTCCCGCGGCGGCGCGGCGTGCCACGGCGGGCGGTCGGTGCGCGCGACGTGAAGTGCGCGGGTCTCGTCGCTGTAGCCGGCGCCGCGCGACACGGGCGGCTGTGGCTGTGGCCGCGGCGTCGGATGAACCGGTGGCTGCTGACCCGTCACCACGGTCGGCTGCCCGAGCGGGCCCGGCTGCTCGCGTGGGGCCGGCTGCTCGCGCGAGGCCAGCGGCGGTGACCACGGCTCCGGTGGGGTGTCGTCCGAGCCGTCCTCGGACGGATCGGCGGGCCGTGGCGTGAGGTTTTCCTTCGGGACGTCCGGGAAGTCGTCGCGCTCGGTCACGCCTCAACGGTACGGCCAGCCGAAGGTCAACGATGACACCGACCTGTGAGTGGGGCGGCGCCTGGGGACAACCCTGAGCCAGGTGAATTTGGCGCGCTCGTGCTGTCGACGACGGCCGATACGGTGCCCGAATGAGGCGATCGGCGGTGTGTGATTCCCTTCGCGGTGCCTGCGGCGAACTCACCGCCACTGCTGGTGATTACCTTCACAACAGCGTTCGCGAGCCCGGCGTCACCTGTGCTGTCTGCACTACACCGGTGAGCGGCCGGCACCGATGCCTCATCTGCGAACGCGTTTTTCGCACCTGGGGCCTCGACGAGATCGTGGTGCCGCTGACCTACGGGATTCAGGGGCAGCGGTCAGCGGCCGTGCTGCAGGGATACAAGAACGACCCGGCGGGCGACGTGCGCGCCGGCTATGCCCGCATGGTCGATCGCCTGCTCTACCTCGGACTGACGCTGCACGAGAGGTGCGTCGAGGTACGCGCCGGCCAGCCCGTCGACCTTCGACTGACGATCCCGTCGCTGAAAAACCGACCCGGTGTGCACCCGTTGTTCACCACCGCGCTGAAGCTGAACGCCGTCGGCGAATCTCCGCTTCTCACGCCGAACTTCGCTGACACCGCCGACCGCGACATCTCTGGGCGAAACTTCGCGCTGACGCCGCCCGTCGAGCTCACCGGACGCCACGTGCTGCTGTTGGACGACACCTGGACCAGCGGCGCCAACGCTCGATCCGCGGCGCTTGCGGTGCGGCGCGCCGGCGCGCGCAGAGTCAGCGTGCTGGTGATCGGGCGCTGGCTAGTCCCCCGATACGGGCGCAACAGCCAGTTCATCCGCGACTGGCTGCGGGATCCCTACGACCCTCACGTGTGTCCGGTCACCGGCGCCGACTGCCCGTGAGTGCGGATGCGCGGGCGGCGAACGGCGGAATCGCTTGACGGGGTGGGTCTATTGCGACGGAGACGTTGACACACCAGCAACACCGGACACTTGCGCACCAGTGAGGCGTGCATGCCGGTCACCGCGCACAGCTGGTGTTAAGCCGATCTGCAGTTTGAGTTCGTTCATGTGCAGCCGCAGTGGAATTCAAAATTTACGAGTAGCGTTGATGTCGGAAATACCGGAACGCTTGACGGGCCGACCGGGCCGTTGCCGCGAGGCTTGTGGAGGGGGAAAATGGACGTCGTTCTCGGTGCGTCGATGACACCGACGGCGGTGAGCATGGTGGTCGTCGACGCGCACCATGCCGACGGCGCGACGGTCGAGCAGGACAACTTCGACGTCGGGCCCGCCGACGAACCATCGTCTTCAGGGTTTGAGCAGGTGATCGCCGCGATCAACGGCACGCGCGAGGGGGCGTTCGCCGGCGGCCACCGCTTGGTCTGCACCGGCATCACGTGCAGCGAGCGCGCCCAGGCGGCGCAGCTGCGCGAGACACTCGCCGAGCATGGCGTCGAGGGCGTCACCGTGGTGACGCCGCTGCAGGCCGCTGTCGCCCTGGCGCACGAGTCGGCCGGCCGCCTCGGATACGACAAGACCGCGGTGCTGCTGGTCGGTAACGACATGGCGACGCTGTCGGTGGTCGAGAAGGCCGACGACGCCATCGTCGCTGTCGACAGCCGACCCGTGCCGCAGGGCCAGTCACGGGCCGTGCTGACCGACATGGTGACCGCGCTGCGCGACCACTGGTCCGAGCCCGACGGGTTGGTCGTCGTCGGGTCGGATCGCGATGTGGCGCTCGTGACGCA